>NZ_NCUO01000012.1:600000-852929 GCF_002096495.1 Streptococcus oralis subsp. oralis
CTTCTTTCGCCATTTCGATAGCGTCAAATGTTTCAGTAAGAGTACCGATTTGGTTAACTTTGATAAGGATTGAGTTAGCAGCACCTTCTGCAATACCTTTTTCAAGGTAAGAAGTGTTTGTTACGAAGAAGTCGTCACCAACCAATTGTACTTTACCACCAAGACGTTCAGTAAGAGCTTTCCAACCGTCCCAGTCGTTTTCGTCCATACCATCTTCGATAGTGATGATTGGGTATTTGTTTACCAATTCTTCAAGGTAGTCGATTTGTTCTGCAGCAGTACGTACAGCTGCTCCTTCACCTTCGAATTTAGTGTAGTCGTAAACTTTACGTTCTTTATCGTAGAATTCTGATGAAGCACAGTCAAATCCGATAAATACGTCTTTACCAGGAACATATCCAGCAGCTTCGATCGCAGCAAGGATAGTTTCAACACCGTCTTCAGTTCCTTCAAAACGAGGAGCGAATCCACCTTCATCACCTACGGCAGTTTCCAAACCACGTGATTTAAGGATTTTCTTAAGAGCGTGGAAGATTTCAGCACCCCAACGAAGAGCTTCTTTGAATGATGGTGCACCAGCAGGTACGATCATGAATTCTTGGAAAGCGATTGGAGCGTCAGAGTGAGAACCACCGTTGATGATGTTCATCATTGGAGTTGGAAGAACTTTAGTGTTGAATCCACCAAGGTAGCTGTAAAGTGGGATTTCAAGGTAGTCAGCAGCAGCACGAGCTACAGCGATAGACACACCAAGAATTGCGTTTGCACCCAATTTACCTTTGTTAGGAGTACCGTCAAGTGCGATCATAGCACGGTCGATAGCTTGTTGGTCACGTACATCGTAGCCGATGATTGCTTCAGCGATGATGTTGTTTACGTTGTCAACAGCTTTTTGTGTACCAAGACCACCGTAACGAGATTTGTCACCGTCGCGAAGTTCAACTGCTTCGTGTTCACCAGTAGAAGCTCCTGATGGAACCATACCACGTCCGAAAGCACCTGATTCAGTATAAACTTCTACTTCAAGTGTAGGGTTACCGCGTGAGTCTAGGACTTCGCGAGCGTAAACATCAGTAATAATTGACATTTTTTACTCTCCTTTGAGTTAAATTTTTTACACCTCTATGATACCTTAAAAATAAGCGTTTTTCAAGAAAAAACGTTATCTTTGTGCAAATTTTCCTTAACTTTATAAAGTAATCGCTTTCTTTTGTCTGTTTTCTTGCGATTTTTGTGATATACTGTTTTTATGACAGATTTATCAAAACAACTACTAGAAAAAGCTCATGGTGGGCCCAAATTAAACCCTGACGAACAACGCCGCTATCTCGGGACTTTCGAGGAAAGAGTTCTTGGCTACGCGGATATCAGTACTGCCAATAGTTCTGAATTAGAACATGGATTTTTCTCTATTTTAGAAAGCTTTCAAGAAAAGGTAGAGATACTTTTTGTGAAAATCTCACCAAGTATCGAGTTTGACAAACAGGTCTTTTACTTAAAACAAGCAAAGGAAAGCAACTGCCAGGCGACTATTGTTTCAGACGATCATATCACCTCTCCTTTTGGCCTTGTCATTCACACGAATGAACCTGTTCAAGTAGACGAAAAGGACATCAGACTTGCTTTCTCAAGCTTCTGGGAGGAGAAAAAGGCAGAAGCTCCTAAAAAATCTATCTGGAAAAAATGGTTTGGTTAATGATTTCTCATATTTAATAAACGACCAATATTAGTAGATGTGTGCTCCAAATAGAGTCTTGCATTTTTCAGACTGTCTTCCAAAGGTTCACTTTTTTCTAAAATAGAAAAGGCTACTTGTATATTTTCGAATGGTAGGGGGGGCAAATCGTCAGCAAGACTACCACAAATAGCAATAACAGGAACTCCATTAGGGGTTCTTTTTGCTACTCCGATCGGAGCTTTTCCAACAAAGCTTTGACTGTCCAGTCTCCCTTCTCCAACGATAACCAAGTCTGCCCCTGCAACTTTCTTATCAAAATCAATCAAATCTAAGCAAGTGTCAATCCCAGATACGATACAGGCCTCAGCAAAGGCACAGAGCCCAGCCGCAATCCCACCGCCTGCTCCTGCTCCTTTAAGAGAGAGGGTTGATGGTGAAAATTTTTCATAGAACCGCTGTATAGCCAAATCTACTGTCTCAAACAAAGCAGGATTCAAGCCCTTTTGTTTTCCAAATGTATAGGTCGCCCCTTGATGACCACATAAAAGGCTCACGACATCTGCTAAAATGCGGATTTTCACATCTTCAGGAATCCTATACAACTTGCTATTTGAAACTGACTCAAACTCAAGCAAAGTCTGACCGCAAGCTGGCAATTCCTTTCCATTCTTATCATAAAAACGATAACCTAAACCCGCAGCAATGCCTATCCCACCGTCATTACTAGCCGTACCACCAACTCCGATATAGATTTCTTTCATCCCTTGATCAACGAGATGGCGAATCAACTCTCCGATACCTCTGGTTTGGATATGGAGAGGGTTTCGTTTCTCCTGCGGAATCTTCCCAAGACCAACCAAGTCAGCAACTTCAAAGAGCGCTATTTGACCTTTTTGAAAGTAGCGCATTGATTCTTTTTGGCCAAAAGGTCCAGTCACCTCTTGCCATTTTTCTTCTAGGTCAAGAGAATGTCGAATAGCATCTACAGTTCCTTCCCCACCATCACCTACAGGGCAAAGCAGACATTCTACATCTGCTATCGATTTTTGGAAGCCCCTTTCTATAGCTTGAGCGACCTCTTCTGCCGTCAAACTTTCTTTAAAAGAATCGGGTGCAATTACAATTTTCATAGTTCCCTCTCATTCTAAGAAATCAATCAAAGGTAGAACTTCTAAAAAATCCCTCGTATCTACATGACAAGCTATCTCGGATTTTACGACCTCTTTGGAACAAAAGGCTATACCGTAACCTGCTGAATTTAACATCAAGAGGTCATTGGCACCATCACCGATAGCAATCGTTCTTTCTTTGGGAAGTCCTAATTCCTTTCTCCATTTCTCAAGAGTGGCTTGTTTTTCTTGAGCTGTCACAATTTCACCAACTAGTCGACCTGTTAAAAAACCGTCTTTGACTTCTAACTGGTTGGCGGAGAGATAGGAAATACCAAGGGATTTTGCTAATCTCTTAACTATTGGTGCAAATCCACCAGACACTAGACCGACTAGAATACCCTTCTTTTGAAGTATGGAGATAAATTCTTGAGCATTCTTAGACAGATGAATGGATTTGAAAACAGTATCAAAGACTGAAATCGGAAGACCTTCTAACAAAGCCACTCTCGCTCGTAAACTCCTTTCAAAGTCCAGTTCACCTCGCATTGCCTGGCTTGTGATCTGCGATATTTCTTCTTCGCAACCTGCTTCTTTTCCTAAAAGATCAATCACCTCTTCTGCTATCAGGGTGCCGTCAACGTCCATGACACACAAGCCTTTTTCTTGAGACATAAGCTTTCCTTTCTAAACAGCCCAAAAATCGTATGAAAGAATCATACGATTTTATCTATTAGTTGACTAAACTATGGTACAAGTCCAGGTAAGATTTGCAGGCTGTATCCCATGAGAAATCACATTCCATAGCTTGTTTTTGTAGATTTCTCCAAACTTCCGGCTGGTACTTATAAACATCCAAGGCTGTTTGGAAACTCCAGTTAAGCCAGTATGGTGTTAAATTATCAAAGCTAAATCCAGTTCCAGTTCCTTCTATCGGATTGAAGGATTGAACAGTGTCACGCAAGCCACCCACTTCATGAACCAGTGGTAGAGTTCCATAGCGCATCGCCATCATTTGAGACAAACCACATGGCTCAAAACGACTTGGCATGAGGAAGAGGTCACAAGCTGCGTAGATTTCTTGAGCAAGTTTGACATCAAAAGTGATATTTGCTGATAGCTTGTCTGGATAGACTTGCGCAAACCAGGAGAAGGAATGTTCAAAAGCAGGATCTCCTGTTCCTAAAAGGACTATTTGAACGTCCTCCTGTAAGAAACGATGCAAGCTTTCTACCACAACATCAAAACCTTTTTGGCGTGTCAATCGAGAGACAATCCCAACTAGAGGAACATCTGCTCGCACTGGTAACCCAACTCTCTCTTGCAATTTTGCTTTGTTTTGAGCTTTTCCAGACAAATCTTCCTTATCAAAATGATAGTCTAAAAGTGGGTCTGTTTGAGGATTATAAAGATCTGCGTCAATACCATTGACAATACCTGAAACCTTACCTGACTCCATGCGAAGAATCTGGTCCAAACCGCAACCAAACTGACTGGTCATAATTTCGTGCGCATAGCTAGGGGAAACGGTTGAGACACGATCCGCGTAGAGAATACCTGCTTTCATCCAGTTGAGACAATCATTCCAGCGAAGGGTCCCATCAGCATAGCGTTCAAACCCAACACCGAACAAATCCCATAACATCCCTTCAGAAAACTGACCTTGAAATTCCAAATTATGAATGGTTAAAACGGTTCTGATTCCTTGATAAGCCTGAATCCAATGGTACTTTTCTTTTAACAAAAAGGGAATCATGGCTGTGTGGTAATCATGAACATGGAGAAGGTCAGGGATAAAGCCGATGCGTTCCATGGCTTCAAGAGCAGCCAGTTGGAAAAAAGCAAAGCGTTCACCATCGTCAAAATCACCGTAGACATGACCACGGAAGAAATAATACTGATTATCAATGAAGTAGAAGGTTACACCATTCAAAACCGTTTTCTTAACACCACAGTACTGTCTACGCCATCCTACACTAACTTCAAAGTGGAGAACATCCTCTATCTGGTCTCCGAACTTAGCTTCTACCATATCATAATAAGGCAAGAAAACTGCAACTTCGTGCCCCGCTTTTACAAGTGATTTGGGAAGTGCGCCAATAACATCGCCCAAACCACCTGTTTTTGAAAAGGGTGCTCCTTCTGCCGCTACAAATAAAATTTTCATGAATAAATGTCCTCTGTTACTGTTTCACCCTTCTTAACTACAACTGGATGTTCTGCTGTGCCTCGAATGACAACACCGTCCGCAACTTCAACTCCTTTGTCTAGGATGGCATATTCAACTTGGGCACCTTGACCAATCACAACTCGAGGGAATAGAATGCTGTCCTTCACCACACTATCTTTGTGAACATAAATGTTACGAGATAGGACCGACTGAACTACTTCACCCTCAATGATACTACCAGAAGCAAACTGAGAAGTACTTACTTTTGAAGTATTCGCATAGTAGGTTGGTTCTTCATTCTTAACTTTTGTATAAATCTTTTGATTTGGTGAGAAGAGAGAGTAGAACTTTTTAGATTCAAGCATATCGATGTTTGCTTGATAGTAGGATTGAACAGAGTGAATATTTGCTAAGTAACCTGTGTATTCGTAAGCAAAAGCTCCTTCTTTTACAGCTAAATCGCGAAGGACATAGCGCAACTTTTCAGGATATTCTTTCTGAGCCTCTTCTTCAAGTCGTTCAATCAACCAAGGAGTATCCACAACAAAGATATCTGTAGACATGTTGAAGAGTTCATCTGTAGATTTATTATCAAAGAGTTTGTGCGAACGAACATGGTCAGTTTCATCGATTTCCAAAATAGCATTCACATCTGAAATGTCTTTCTTTGGAAGTTTCTTATATACAACTGTGATCGGACCATTCGTTGTATTGTGTAGGTGGAAGACTTGATTCAAGTCAATATTCACCAGCACATCGCAGTTAATCGAAACGGTTTGGTTTGAACCTGAACGTCTCAAGTAGGTAAGAAGCTGTTGGTAATACTCTTTTCCAACTGTGCTGCTTTCAACACGAGTATTGTAAATTCCTAGATAGTAGTGACTTAGAAGGGTTGACAAGCCCCACTCACGACCTGAACGAATATGGTCAAAAACTGAGCTGATATTATCTTGTTGGAAAATACCAAAGATACTACGAACACCTGCATTTGCAAGACTGGAAAGGGGGAAGTCAATCAAACGGTATTTCCCACCGAAAGGCAAGCTAGCTACCGGACGGTGTTCTGTTAACGTTGACATATCATGAAAACCAACTGTGTTTCCCAAAATGGCTGAATATTTATCAATCTTCATCTGTTGCTACCCCCACTACTTCATTGTATCCTACTACTTGTACTTCGTCAGTTCCGTCAATCTCTACGCCGTCTGCAATAATGGCACCCTCACCAATAATAGCACGAGTAATCTTTGCTCCATGGCCAATAATAGCCCCACTCATGATAACAGAATCAACGACCTCAGCACCTTCACGTACTTGTGCTTCTGTTGAAAGAATCGAACGTTTAACAGTTCCATCTACAAAACAACCATCCACGACCAATGAATCTTCAACGTGAGCATGCGCACCAAAGTAGTTTGGTGGTGAAATCAAGTTTCTAGAGTAAATTTTCCACTGACGATTGCGGCTATCCAAGGCATTTTCTGGCGAAATGTACTCCATATTAGCTTCCCAAAGTGACTCAATCGTACCAACATCTTTCCAGTAGCCATTAAATTCATAAGCATAGACACTTTCACCAGACTCGAGATAGTTAGGGATAACGTTCTTCCCAAAGTCTGACATATCCACATTGCTCTTTTCAGCAGCAACAAGCATATTGCGAAGTCGTTTCCAGTCAAAAATATAAATCCCCATCGAAGCCTTTGTAGACTTAGGTTGCGCAGGTTTTTCTTCGAATTCAACGATACGGTTATTGGCATCTGTATTCATGATACCGAAACGGCTAGCTTCTTTGAGAGGTACGTCTAGGACAGCTACTGTCAAACTGGCATTGTTATCCTTATGGGACTGAAGCATATCATCGTAGTCCATCTTGTAGATGTGGTCACCAGAAAGAATCAAAACATACTCAGGATTAACACTGTCGATGTAGTCAATGTTTTGGTAGATAGCGTGACTAGTCCCTTCAAACCAACGGTTTCCTTCGCTGGCTGAATAAGGTTGTAAAATAGAGACACCTGAATTGATACCATCCAATCCCCAGCTAGAGCCATTTCCGATATGGTTATTCAAAGCAAGAGGTTGGTACTGAGTAATCACACCAACATTATGGATTCCAGAGTTTGCACAGTTGGAAAGAGCAAAGTCAATGATACGGTAGCGCCCACCGAATTGCACTGCCGGTTTGGCAATGCTTTGAGTGAGTTTTCCGAGACGTGTTCCTTGCCCACCCGCAAGGATCAAAGCTAGCATTTCATTCTTCATTTTCTACTCCTTTATAAAGTCATGTGAACGTTAAAATCGAAAGAAGGTTGGAAGTCAAACTTTTTTATAAAAATAATAGGAAATCCATTTCTCTTGTGTTTCAAGTCCAATACAAGTACATCCGTCTTTAAAATCTAAAAAATTATCATCAACAGCCCATTATTCTTTTTTCTTAGCTTGTTTCAAACGACGCTTGATCTTCCAGATACTTGCTCCCATAGCTGGCAAGGTGAAGGTCAAGGTCTGCTCATAATCCTTCCATAAGCCTTCTTGAGTCTGAACTGTTTGATTGTGCTCTTTCCACACACCTCCCCATTCTTCTAATTCTGTATTCCAAACTTCTTCGTAAATACCTGCAACAGGTAAACCAATCGTAAAGTCCTTACGTTCAACTGGTGCCATATTAAAGACACAGACTAACATTTCGTCCTTCTTGCCCTTACGAATAAAGGAAAGGACACTCTGATCTCTATTATCAGCATCGATAATCTCTATACCATCATAACTAGTATCAATTTCCCAAAGACAGCGATGGTCTTTATAGAATTGATTCAGTTGTGAAGTGAAATGCTTCATCTTGGCATTCATTGGATCTTCTAGATTAGACCATTCTAACTGCTCCTCGGACTTCCACTCGAGGAATTGTCCGTACTCACTACCCATGAACAAGAGTTTCTTACCTGGATGACAAATTTGATAGGTGTAGAGATTGCGCAGACCAGCGAACTGATTGTAGCGATCCCCCCACATCTTATGCATCATACTCTTCTTACCATGAACTACTTCATCATGTGAGAAAGGCAGGAGATAGTTTTCATTGAAAACATACATAAAGCTGAAAGTCACAAGATTAAAGTCATACTTGCGATAAATCGGATCTTCCTCGTAGAAACGGAGAATGTCGTTCATCCAGCCCATATTCCATTTATAGTCAAAGCCAAGGCCACCCATTTCTTTCATACCAGTAATCTTTGTCGCTGATGAACTTTCTTCTGCAATCATCATGATATCTGGATGAGCTAACTTAATCACTGTGTTCAACCGTTGAAGGAAATAATAACCCTCGTAGTTAAGGTTTCCACCGTCCTTATTTGGAGTCCAAGGAGCATTATCATAATCTAGATACAGCATATTGCTCACTGCATCGACCCGGATACCATCTAAGTGGTAAAAATCAATCCAAAATTTAATACTTGAAATCAAGAAAGACTGGACCTCATTTTTCCCAAGGTCAAAATTCAGCGCACCCCAACCATAGTTATGAGCCTTGTTGTGGTCTTGGTATTCAAAAGTTGGTGTGCCGTCATAATATGCCAAGGCATCATCATTAATAGTGAAATGACCTGGAACCCAGTCTACGATAACACCAATGTTATTTATATGACACTCTTCAACGAAATCTTGGAATTCCTCAGGTGTACCATAGGAATGTTCAAAAGCAAAGTAACCCATAAGTTGATAGCCCCAGCTCAATCCAAGTGGGTGAGCCATTAAAGGCATGAACTCAATATGTGTATAGTTCATCTCAACTAAGTATGGAATCAACTCGTCTTTCAGTTGCGAAAACGTATAGGGACTACCGTCTGGATTTCTCTTCCAAGAACCTGCATGAGCCTCGTATATATTAACTGGTCTCTCAAAAAATCCCAGACGTTTGCGACGTGCTAGCCAAAGGCCATCTTTCCATTTCTTTTCACGGATATTGGTCAGAACTGCCCCTGTACCCGGTCTAGCTTCAAAATAAACTGCCAAAGGATCAATCTTCATAATCTGGTGACCATTTGCACGCGTGATATGATATTTATAAATCTGACCTTCCTGAGCTTGACTCGTAAAGACTTCCCAAACACCTGCCTCGTTTCTAACCATTGGAATCTGATTCTCAACCCAATCGGTAAAATCACCAACTAGATGAACTGCTTGTGCATTTGGGGCCCAAACCCTAAAGGTATAGCCTATTTCTCCGTTTTTCTCCTCTCTATGCGCTCCTAAATAATGCTGGAGGTGAAAGTTCTCACCTGTAGTAAAGGTTCTTAATGCTTCTTGATTATTCATTCAATCCCCTTTCTTTTGTAAGCGTTTTCTATAATTCTATTATACACTCTTTTAAGATAACTTTCAAGTAATTTACGAAGGAAATCATATTTTTTTATGAAAGCCTTCAAAAAATTACCTAGCATTTTAAAAAAGATATCCAGAAAATAGAACACGAAACAATTTCCATATATTTTTTTATTATAATACCAGAATATTCGTTTTTTATCAATTTTCTACTGTATTATTTTGAAAAAAATAAAATCAGGAAGTTATTTTCCTGATTTTATAAATTATCTCACATCAAAAACAATGGATTTAACATTTGTCATCGCTTCGATACTATATTTAATTCCTTGCACTCCTGCACCAGAACCTTTTACACCAAGGAAAGGGAAATTATCTGGTCCACGTTGTGTTTTATTATTAATATGAACGGTTCCAACTTCAAGTTTTTCAGCAATTTCAAATGCCTTCTTAAAGTCATTTGTAAAGACTGAAGATTGAAGACCGAATTCTGATTCATTAGCAATTTCTACCGCTTCATTAGCATCTGAAACTCGAATAATTGGAAGAACAGGTCCAAATGGTTCTTCCCAGGCTAATTTCATATCTCTTGTGACATAATCAAAAAGTCCTGGCCAAATGAGATTATTCTCACGTTTGATTGGGCTGAGCGCTTTGGCTCCTTTTTCCTGAGCATCTTCAATCAATCCCCAGATGAAATCAGCTGAAGCATTATCAATAACTGGCGTGATATCTGCATTGTCAAATGGATTGCCTACTGTTAGCTTAGCAACTTCAGCTTGGAGCAATTCTGCCAATCTGTCTGCTACGTTTTCCACAACCAAAACACGTTTGATGGCAGTACAACGCTGACCAGAGTAGCTAAAAGCTCCACCTACGATTTGCTTAGCTGCATTTTCTAAATCTGCATCTTCTAAGACAATTGCTGCATCTTTTCCACCAAGTTCAAGCATAATTGGGCGCATACCAGCTAAACGACCAATACGCTCCCCAATCGGTGTTGAACCTGTAAAGTTAATGAAGTTCACTTCCTTGTGTTCGATGATGTAGTCTCCGATTTCAGAACCACGTCCAGTGATGGTGTTAAAGACACCTGCTGGGATTCCTGCTTCGTCAAATGCTTTAGCCAACAAAAGACCAGAAATAGATCCTTGTGTTGGTGGTTTAAACATAACGACATTTCCTGCAATCAAAGCTGGAGCAATCTTAGATCCAGAAAGGTTGACTGGATAGTTAAATGGTGCAATAGCTAGGACGACCCCAACTGGCTCACGACGGACAACAGCTAGTTTATTTTTACTTGCAGCTTCAAAACCGCCACCTTCCATTGCTTGTCCAGTGATACGGAGACCTTCCTCAGCAGCAAAACGAATCAATTCTGCTGTACGTACTACTTCTCCAATGGCTGCTTTAATCCCTTTTGCAACCTCTTTGGCAAGAATCGTACCAATTTTTTCTTTATCACGTTCCAAAATGTCTGCTGTCTTATGCAAATAAGCTGCACGCTCAACTGGTGCTAAATCACGCCATGCTGGGAGAGCTGTACGCGCTGCTTCCATAGCCTCATCTACTTCAGCCTGACTCATAGCGGGTACTGTCCCCAGTTTTTCTTGATTGATGGGAGAATAGATGGCAATTTCATTTTCCGATGATTTCCATTTTCCATTCACTAAATTCTGATAATTTGTCAAATTCTCTTCCTCCTGAAAATGATTAAAACTTATTTTATCAAATTTTCAGAAAATTACAACCCCTTTTTGGAAAATATTGATATTTTTTTCACAAACTTGATTCTTCAAATTATTTGAAATTTATTCCTATTAGATATTGGTTTTTCAATAAAAATCAAAAAAGGTCTAGTTTTAACTAAACCTTTTTGTAGCATTTACTATGAAAGTACCTTCAAGACTGCAACGCTGATATCATCAATCACATTAGACTCTTGAGAACGACTATTTGTCACAAGCATTTCTAGATTTCCTGCATTTTCAAAGTAGAAGGAAGTTCCCTTGGCATTGAATACCACCAATAAGTTCTCTGATCCACCGTGAATTTCGTAAACAATCCACCCACTATTTTCAGCAGCTGTATGGACGAAGACATGACGATAAACTTCTTCGTATGTAGGATAAGAGAAAGCCCGCCTTTGTGTTTTTAGGCGAATAATCTGGCGAATAAAGTCAATGCTCTCTTGTCTCTCATTGATTAAATCCCAGTTGACCTGGTTGACACTATCTGGAGCATTGTAACTATTCATGGCCCGTTCTCTATCTGCCGGAGTCAGCTCACCATTTTCTCCTGTAGCAAGGAGTTTGGTGCGACCAAATTCTTGCCCCAGCTCTATAAAGGACATCCCTTGCATAAGAATGCTCATCGCTGTTGCTGTCTCGACCTGACGCATAATCTTATCTGAACTGTGATCTGGGTGAAGGGTTGCTAACAAATCATGCAAGTTGTAATTATCATGGGCTTCCACGTAGTTAAGAACTTGGTTTGGACTAAGATATGAACCCAACTCTCGGCTACCAAGAATAGCTTTGGCTACAATCGGTTCTGTAGCTGCACCGCTAACAAATCCTGCCTTGATTGAGCCGTAAACTTCTCCTCCTTTGATGGCATCACGCTGATCATCATTGAAGAATCCAATATTTGGCATCTGGTAGGCATTGTCCTTCTTGGCCTTGTCATAAGGTGCAAGACCGGTCCCCATATCCCAACCTTCTCCATAGGTGATAATACGTGGATCAACTTCATCCAGTGCCCAACGAATTGCCTGCATGGTTTTGATATCGTGAATTCCCATCAAGTCGAAACGGAAACCGTCAATATTGTATTCTTTTACCCAATAAAGGAGTGAGTCAATCATATACTTGCGGTACATTTCGTGTTCGCTTGCGGTTTCATTTCCAACACCTGTGCCGTTTTGGAAGGTTCCATCTGGATTCATACGATAGTAATAATCAGGAACAGTTGTTTGGAAAGGTGCATCGACCGTTGAAAAGGTATGGTTGTAAACGACATCCATAATGACACCGATTCCCGCATCATGATATGCTTGAATCATGGTTTTAAGGTCTCGAATAACCTGTCCAGGATCATCTAAATTGCTAGAGAAACTTGGTTCAGGAGCATTGTAGTTTTGAGGGTCATAACCCCAGTTATAGGTTACATTCCCGTCCTCGTCATATTCCTTATGGCGATCAAAGATTGGTTGGAGTTGAACATAATTACAGCCGAGTTCTTTGATATAATCAAAGGCTGTTGCTTGACCATACTGGTTAACCGTTCCAGTCTGGGCAGCCCCAAGGAAGGTTCCACGGAGATGCTCTGCCACTCCAGATGTCGGTGATTTTGTAAAATCACGAATATGCATTTCACAGATAACTGCTTTACATGGATTTTCCAAACGCCAAGGAGCGTCTGTCCCATGTTTAACTTCGAATCCTTCTACCTGTCTATCTTGCTGAGAGAGAATGACGGAACGTTTCCCGTCAGGACTTGTAGCGATAGTGTAAGGATCTCGTGTCAAAGTCTGGTGGTGTGGAAACTCAATCTGATACTGGTAAGCTTTACCTGCAAGATTTTCATCCAGGTCTACACTCCAAACACCAATGGTATTGTACTTATGACTGTATGAATAGCTATTCCCACGCTCAAGATTAAAGGTTTTCCAAATCGGCGCGTCGTTACTTGTATTTTCATAAACGACCACTTGAACTGCTGTAGCTGTTGGAGCCCAGAGTTTAAAGCTTGTCTGGTAGTCAGAGATACTATAACCCAACTCTCCTTGGTATCCCCAATGGTGATCAAAACTTTCACTGTGAAAGGCTTTATCAAAAGCAAACGGGTTTCGATCTTTATAGTAAGGACTTGCAATGGCTGGATTTTCAGAATAATAAACCGTCTCATCACCATCCAAAATCCAAACCTCAGTCAACAGTGGATAATGGTTAAACCGTAGGAGATAGTCCTTTGTCTTTCCATCGATTTCGACAGAAAAGCTCAGAGTATCGAGCCTTTCTGCACTTATAACTGTAAAGGAGAATTTAGCTCCAAAATAGTCATTTTCATAATACAAATTTTCTTTAACATCTGCCTGTTTTCTACTGAATGAACAAGCATCATAATCCCCATTCTTTCGGTGAAAATGGATGACTACTGGGTATCTATACATTTCTTTTCCTAATTCCTAATTTCAATTTTTAAGTCATGCTGAAGAATTTAACGGGAATTTCAGCACAATAGAGAATAGCTTTAATAGATATAAAAACACATCAGGAGAGATAGTTCCAGACTATCTGACATCTATTTTTCAACTATTCTTTACAAACTTTCTAGCCAGGCCTCATCTCGAACTTCGATACCAAGTTCTTGTGCTTTTTGGAGCTTGCTTCCTGCATCTGCTCCTGCTACGACAAGATTCGTTTTCTTAGATACACTGCCTGTAACTTTAGCACCAAGGATTTCGAGTTTATTTTTGGCTTCAGAACGTGTGAGACGTTCCAATTTTCCTGTTAATACAACTGTCAAACCTGACAAGGCTGCATCTGCTACTACTGTCTGCCCTTTGTAGTCCAGATTAACTCCAGCTTCTTTCAACTCGTCTAAAAGAATCTTCGATCCTTCTGTAGCAAAATAAGTCTGAAGGCTTTGGGCAATCACACTACCCAAGCTCTCGATACTTGCTACTTCCTCAGGATCTGCTTGGGCTAGATTTTCAATAGAGTGGAAATGTTGGAGCAAGAGTTGGCTAGCCTTACTTCCGACATGGCGAATTCCCAGACCAAACAAGAGTTTTTCAGCAGAGTTTTCCTTGGATGCTTGAATGGCCTGATATAGTTTAGAAGCAGACTTTTCCTTGACGCCTTCTAAAAGAAGGAAATCGTTTTCTTTCAAACGGTAAATATCTGCCACATCCTTAACCAGATTAGCAGCAAAAAGCTTTTCGACGATAGATGGACCAAGACCCGTAATATTCATAGCATCTCGAGAGGCAAAGTGAATCAAACCTTCCATGATTTGGGCAGGACAGCGTGGATTGATACAACGAAGAGCCACTTCATCTTCAAAATGAAGCAACTGACTGTCACAGCTCGGACAGTTAGTCGGAATATCTAGTTTTTCTTCAGAAACACGTTTAGACTCTACCACACGCAGAACAGCAGGGATGATATCTCCAGCCTTATAAACGATAACCGTATCATCTTTGCGGATATCCTTTTCAGCAATATAATCTACGTTGTGAAGAGTTGCACGGCTAACAGTTGTGCCAGCAAGCTGAACAGGTGTTAGATTGGCAGTCGGGGTCACAACACCCGTACGACCTACTGTCCAGTCAACTGAAAGGAGTTGAGCTTCTTTTTCCTCAGCAGGAAATTTATAAGCTACTGCCCACTTAGGTGCTTTAACGGTAAAACCGAGTTCTTCTTGACCTGCTAGGTCGTTAACCTTGATGACCACCCCATCGATATCGTAAGGCAGTTTCTCCCGTTCTTGTCCTACTTCTTGGATAAAATCCCATACCTCATCTATACTTTGAGCCAATATTCGTTTAGGATTAACTACAAAACCAAGCTGTTCAAGATGCTCCAAGACCTTTTCTTGACTATCACGAGTTGAAGGGCTGGCTTCTTGATAGAGGAAAGTAGCAAGATTACGCTTGGCCACTACTGCTGTATCCAACTGACGCAAGGTGCCTGCAGCTGCGTTACGAGGATTAGCAAATTCAGGCTCCCCATTTTCTTGGCGGGCTTGGTTGACCTGATCAAAGGAAGCGCGTGGCATGTAACACTCTCCACGAACGGTGATATCTAGTTCTTCGGGCAAGGTCAAAGGAATGTCCTTGACACGCTTGAGGTTTTCGGTGATATTTTCACCAACAGAACCATCCCCACGTGTGGCACCAACAACCAAAATCCCCTTTTCATACGTAAGCGAGATAGACAAACCATCGATTTTCAGCTCACAAATATAGGTCGGTTGGGGTAATTCCTTTCGCACACGCGCATCAAAAGCTTCTAACTCTTCACGTGAAAAAGCATCCTGCAAACTGTATAGAGGATACTGATGACTGTATTTTTCAAAACCATCTAAAACCTTACCACCAACACGATGAGTTGGACTATCCGCTAAAACTTGATCTGGATAGGCGGCTTCCAACTCAACCAACTCTCGGTAGAGACGATCATACTCGCTATCTGAAACCGAGGGATTGTCACTCGTATAGTACTCGGTCGCATAGCGGTTGAGTAAGGCAACTAACTCATTCATTCTTTCATTCATAATCCCATTTTACCACAAAGCAAGCCCTCCTCACAATAGAGAAGGACTGAAAAATGATTCGTAATGAAATATTTTCTAAAAAAGAGAAATTATAACTCTTTTTTAAAATGACTTCGCACATAAACGAGGGATAAACAAGACAGGATGATAACACCGCTTCCAATTATCAGAAAAGAAGAGAGATGGACACTTGGTAGCACCGTCATAAAGCCTTTTGCAATCGGCATAAATAGGATGGCTAAGGTAAAAATGGTGCTTAGTACTCTTCCCAAGTATTCCCCCTCAACCTTGGTTTGAACCTGAGTAAAAAAGTGAATATTAAAAATCGTCATAAACAGTTCACAAACTAAATTTCCAGAAAAGGAGAGAAAAGTTGGCAGTGGTAATCCCATCATAAAAACTCCAACTCCAGTTAAAGCCAATAGAATCAAAAGATTATAAACACTTGCCTTTATTTTACTAGCTAGAAGAGCTCCAATAATCGAACCAATAGCGCCCATAGTTAAAATAGTTGCATAAGCTCCTTCTACCCCGTATAGTCGATTTGAAAAAGGGAGGAGAAATTCAAAAGCTGCAAAAAAGAAATTAACACTGGAAGCTACTACCAAAAGGAAAAAGATCTCTTGCTGGCGCCAAATATAGCGAATCCCTTCTTTCATATCAGCAAAAATATTTTTCCAGCTGAAAGTCTTTTTCTCTTGTTCCTGAGTCTCTTTTTTTGGGAGAAAAGCTACTAAGGTAAATGCGATAAAAAAACTAATGGCATCTAAAACGAGCGTCATATGGAGACTGGCAAATTGTAAAACGAGAAAAGAAAGCACCGGAGAACTGACTCCTACAACCTGTAAAACTAACTCCAAGCGAGAGTTATAGGTCACAATCTCGTCTTTCTCTACAACCTCAGTTATAATGGCTTTGTTAGATGTACGAGAAAATGCAAAGGCAACCGCCTGAACAATATTGGCAAAAATCAAGGCAGCAATCATCAAGCTATCATCTCTGATGAAAGAAATAGCTAAGCAAAGAACGCCACAAATCAAGTCTGTCGTCATCAAAATTTTGCGACGCGAAAATCGGTCTGAAATCACTCCGCCAAAGGGATTGACCAGAATCGATGTGACGAGTTCAGAAATCTGATAAATCCCAAGAACAGTCTGCCCTATCGTTCCCATTGATGCCAACCAAACACTGTTTCCATAATCATAGAGCATATTTCCTATTTTATTAATAGCACCACGACTAATCAACTGGATTGCATATCGATTCATATAAAAAGCTCCTCTCAAATTTTGAAACTATTGTATCAAAACTGAAAGGAGTCTCTTTATTTTTCCCTTATTTGGGAAATTTAAGCATTTACAAATTTTTCATAATGTTCCTGATAATAGGCCACTTGCTCTGGAAGTCCAAGCACATCAAAAATATGCATAGCCTCCTGCATCTGACTACAACCCTCTTCTTTCAAGTCTCTCTGGTAGAGGGCGAAACCTTTGAGATAATGGAAGATATTGCGCTCATAAAGCTTGATACCATTTCCAATCAACTTCTCCACATAGCCCTCAAAATAGTCCGCATCCGCAAAGGATCGATTTTCCAAACAATGCTGGTAACAGTTAAGAGCTAAGATCAAAACAAGTTTTCGATGACGACCAATTTCCTTGTAGTAGTCTTCCCTCTCCATCACTTCTCTGCCAATCCGAGCCACATAGTCCACATTGTAGAAAGTATAGAGATTACCGAAAAGAATCAACTCATACATGGTCCATTCTTCTGTTTGGAAAAGATAATCCGCCACCTTATCCAAATCACTCTGACTCATCGTGTAACGAGCATCTCTTTGACAAATCAGTCCTTGTAGCAGAATCCAATTCAGCTCAAAATAGAGGGGATTGGTCGAACTCTTTGCTTTCTCAAGCTGTTCCATTTGAAGCTTTTGAAAACCAGCAATATCATTTGAGTAGTAAAGCGGAATAATCTGTGCCATCAAGGCAACATGTTCATGATTTTGAAAATCCCTAGCCTTGTCCATGAAATTTTCAATAGTCACATGAATATTATCCAAAATCTCAAAGAAACGGGAAACTGCTAAATCAGACTCACCAAGCTCAAAGCGAGATAACTGAGAGGTCGAGCAAGAATCGCCCGCTGCTTCCTTTAAAGAGTAGTTCCCACTGGTTCGAAATTCACGAAATACTTTTCCAAGATGTTCCATCTTTACACCTGCTCTGATAATTCTTCCCACTCAAGCATGGCTTCTTCCTGACGATGGCTAATTTTGTCCAGTTCTGTCTGAAATTCCATGAGTTTTTCAGCATCGTTGGTTTCCAGCATTTGTTCAGAAATGGCTTGACTTTGAGTTTCTAACTCTTCAATTTCAGCCTCTAAACTCTCTATTTGGCGCATGAGCTTACGGGCTTCTTTCTGACTTTCTTTCTGAGCCTGATAGTCATTAGCTGGACTTGCTTCTTTTGCTTGATTGCTAGTTGAAGCATCTTCTATCTGGCTGACTTCTATTTCAGCCTTTTTATCAACATAGTAGTCATAATCTCCAAGGTAGAGGGTTGAACCACTCTCAGACAATTCCAGTACATGAGTGGCTACACGATTGATAAAGTAACGGTCGTGGCTGACAAAAAGAAGGGTTCCATAAAAATCAATCAGAGCATTTTCTAGCACTTCCTTGCTATCAATATCCAAGTGGTTGGTCGGCTCGTCAAGAATTAAAAAGTTGTTGTTTTCCATAGAAAGTTTGGCAAGTAACAAACGAGCTTTTTCGCCACCTGACAGCATGCCAACTGATTTCTTAACATCATCTCCTGAGAAAAGGAAGGCTCCAAGTCGATTACGGATTTCAACCTCTGGTGTTAGTTTAAAATCATTCCAAAGTTCATCTAGGACACTATTGCTTGGTGTTAGCTTGCTTTGAGTCTGGTCATAGTAACCAACCTCAACATTGGCACCAAAACGCTTCTCTCCCTTGATAAAAGGGATCTGGTCCACAATAGACTTGATAAAGGTTGATTTCCCGATGCCGTTTGGTCCGACAATCGCAACAGCATTCATCTTACGAAGGTCTAGGTTGATAGGCTCTGAAAATATTTCCCCATCATAGCCAATAGCCGCATTTTCAACGGTTAAAACGACATTTCCAGACGTTTTTTCCGACTGGAAGGTCATGTTGGCTGATTTCTTGCCAGCTTCAGGCTTGTCCAAACGCTCCATTTTTTCTAGTTGTTTACGGCGAGATTGGGCACGTTTGGTCGTTGAAGCTCGGACTAGATTGCGATTGACAAAGTCTTCTAGAGCCGCGATTTCCTTCTGTTGCTTTTCATAGTTTTTTGCCTCAGTAGCTAGCTTTTGCTCCTTTAACTCAACAAAGCGAGAGTAATTACCTACATAACGATCTAAGGAATGCTTAGTCAAATCGAGTGTAACCGTCGCAACCTTATCCAAAAAGTAACGGTCGTGACTGACAATAATGAGTGCACCACTATAATTTACTAGGTAATTTTCCAACCAGGCAATGGTTTCGATATCCAAGTGGTTGGTTGGCTCGTCCAAGACCAAGAGATTTGGCTTTTCAAGGAGCATTTTAGCCAGTGCAAGACGAGTATTTTGACCACCTGAAAGCTCAGCAATTTTCATCTGCCACATAGACTCGTCAAACTTGAATCCATTCAAAATCGCTCGAATATCAGCTTCGTAAGTAAAGCCACCATCCTGGCGGAAATTCTCTGACAAACGATCATAATCCGCCATCAGTTTATCCAAATCTTCACCCGACTTTTCACCCATCTCTAATTCCATTTGACGCAGTTGTGTCTCTGCCCGACGCAAGTCATCAAAGACGTGAAGCATTTCATCATAAATGGTATTTTCAGACTCAAAACGGCTATCTTGGGCTAGGTAAGACAGAGAGATATCTTTTTTCTTATTAATTTCTCCACTAGTTGGCTCCTCTTCTCCAACCAAAATCTTTAAAAGAGTAGACTTACCTGCACCATTTTTCCCAATAAGAGCAATTCGGTCTCGTTCATCTACTTGCAGGTTGATATGTTCAAAAAGAACCTCACCAGCAAAAGATCGTTCAATTTTATTAGCTTGTAAAATAATCATATCTCTATTTTACTATCTTTTTCTCTTTTGCACAATTGCAACGAAAAAAGTTCGAGTCATAAACTCGAACCTTTCATCTTAGTATCCAATGCCTCCACGGAATGTGCGAGCCATATCTTTCAATTCATAGTTTTTAGAAGAGGTATCGATGGTCCATTTTCCATCTTTCTTAGTCATTTTAATTTCATAACCCTCTTTCTTCATGTTATCACTAGTGTCTAGAGGAGTTGAATCAAATTGACTTGGTGCATTTTCTAAAATGTATTTTTCACCAGCTTTCATAGCTTCAGAGTAGTTGCTATATTTACCTTTGTTTTCTTCGTAGAATTTACGGCTCAATTCATAAACATTCAAGTTATCCAAGTCGATTGTTTCTGGTCTAACATAAACAACAGCATAGTCTGGCAAGTATGTCTTCACCTTGTAATCAACTTTTGCTCTCTTAGCATTTGCTTTGATGTAAGCATCTGCGAATGTTCTAAGTTCTGAATCAGACGGTTTGTAGTTATAGAAGCCTTTTCCGAACGATTCTGTAAATTTCTTGATAAACTCTTCTTTATCAGCTTTCGCATCGTTTGTGAATTCAGCACTATTATCAGAAGATTTTTTATCATCAGCAAGCGCAACAACTTGTGACTTATTATCAGTAGCACTTAGGTTCGTTCCACCACCAGAACTTTCCCCATTAAGGTAAACAGCATCGACATATTTTTTCATTACATCTTTCGCTTCATCAATATTGTCTTCATACTGACTTGGATCCACCTTGATTGCTACATCGTTATTCTTTTTAGAATTTTCTTTGATGTCATCGTAAAAGCTAGGTGCAAAGTGAAGTTCATACTTAGCATTCTTATCGACTTCATACACTACATAACCAGCAACGCTCTTTCCTTTAGAAAGACTGTCACCATATGACATAAATTTCGTTTTACTGTCGCTTTCATAAACTTGAATTGGTTGTAATTTTTCATCTTTTTCATTATAAAGCGTAATATCTTGGCTAGTAAAACTAAACTGTTTATCACGATTGTTCTTGATTTCGACTTGAAGTGCAAGGTAGCTTGAAGATGAATCTTCATCTTTAGGCAATACAAACATACCATCTTTCACAGAAACTTCAAAGTTTGAGTTCGAGGCAGTACCATTGTCGCTTGCTTTTTTTTGAGCTCCACAGGCAACAAGTGCTAAAGCTGACAAAAGCAAAGCAGAATGCTTAAGAATTTTTTTCATAATGGATTCTCCTTTAATGATTTACTATATTTTACCATACGCAGAATAAAAATCAAAACAGAAACCAGATATTTTCAAAATATCTTAAATTTATAGAGTTTTACATTAAATTTTTCTATATGTTCGTTTGAGACATTAAAGGATTCTTTATAAAAAGAATAGAATATAACAATATTTTTGATTTTTTTCTTCAACAAACCTACAAAATGAATTATAAACTTTCATGTTATAAAGTATCTAATAATTAATTTTCATCCCTAACTTAGTATAAGTAAGCACAGTCCCCACCATTTTCCCGCTAAAGTGCAAAAATTAATTTCCTACATTTTAAGTTATGCTAACGTTTTACTAAAATGTCAAATCGTGATATAATGAAAGCGATTAAAGCAAATAAACAAAGGAGACACTCTATGACTTACCAAGAAAATTATCAAAAATGGGTCGATTTTGCTGACCTTCCAGACTACCTTCGCCAAGATTTGGAAAATATGGACGAAAAAACTAAGGAAGATGCCTTTTATACCAATCTTGAATTTGGTACTGCTGGTATGCGTGGTTTGATCGGTGCTGGTACAAACCGCATCAACATCTACGTTGTTCGTCAAGCTACCGAAGGTTTGGCTCGTTTGATTGAATCAAAAGGTGGAAATGAAAAAGAACGTGGTGTGGCAATTGCCTACGATAGCCGTCACTTCTCACCTGAGTTTGCCTTTGAATCTGCGGCAGTTCTTGCTAAACACGGTATCAAATCTTACGTATTTGAAAGCCTCCGTCCAACTCCAGAACTCTCATTCGCTGTTCGTCACCTCAACTGTTTTGCAGGTATCATGATTACTGCTAGCCATAACCCTGCTCCATTTAACGGTTACAAGGTTTATGGAGAAGACGGTGGACAAATGCCTCCACATGATGCAGATGCTTTGACAACTTACATTCGTGCAATCGAAAATCCATTCGCTGTGGAAGTTGCTGATGTCGAAGCAGAAAAAGCTTCTGGTTTGATTGAAGTCATTGGCGAAGCTGTCGATGTTGAATATCTTAAAGAAGTTAAGGACGTAAACATCAACCCAACATTGATTGAAGAATTCGGTAAAGACATGAAGATTGTCTACACACCACTTCATGGTACGGGTGAAATGTTGGCTCGTCGTGCTCTTGCCCAAGCAGGATTTGACTCAGTTCAAGTCGTTGAAGCGCAAGCAACAGCTGACCCTGACTTCTCAACTGTTAAGTCTCCAAACCCAGAAAGCCAGGCAGCCTTTGCCCTTGCTGAAGAACTTGGTCGTCAAGTTGGTGCAGACGTTCTTGTCGCGACTGACCCTGACGCTGACCGTGTTGGTGTTGAAGTTCTTCAAAAAGATGGCAGCTACCTCAACCTCTCAGGTAACCAAATCGGTGCTATCATGGCTAAATACATCTTGGAAGCCCACAAAAACGCTGGAACTCTTCCTGAAAATGCAGCCCTCTGCAAATCAATCGTATCAACTGACTTGGTAACGAAGATTGCTGAGAGCTACGGCGCAACTATGTTCAACGTCTTGACTGGTTTCAAATTTATCGCTGAAAAGATTCAAGAATTCGAAGAAAAGCACAACCACACCTACATGATGGGATTTGAAGAAAGCTTCGGTTACTTGATCAAACCGTTCGTGCGTGATAAAGACGCTATCCAAGCTGTTCTTGTCGTTGCTGAACTTGCTGCCTACTACCGTTCACGTGGTTTGACACTTGCAGACGGTATCGAAGAAATCTACAAAGAATACGGATACTACGCTGAAAAGACCATCTCTGTGACCCTTTCTGGTGTTGATGGTGCAGAACAAATCAAGGAAATCATGGCTAAGTTCCGTAACAATGCTCCAAAAGAATGGAACGCAACAGCTATCACTGTCGTAGAAGACTTCAAGGCTCAAACTGCTACTGCTGCTGATGGTACTGTTACAAACTTGACAACTCCTCCAAGTGATGTATTGAAATATACACTTGCTGACGGTTCATGGATTGCTGTTCGCCCTTCTGGTACTGAACCAAAAATCAAATTCTACATTGCCGTTGTGGGTGAAAGTAATGAAGATTCACAAGCTATGATTGCCAACATCGAAGCAGAAATCAATGCTTTTGTTAAATAAGAAATTATAAAAGATGAGACCAACCAATCTCATCTTTTTTTCGTATCAAATCTAAGCATTTTTAGAAACTTTATGGCATACTAGACTTATCAATGAAAGCGAGGTAATCTCATGGAACAATTTTTAGAAAACATCAAAGACCTTGAAGTCACTACAGTTGCGCGTGCACAAGAAACACTCGATAATAAAGAAACAGCAACCTTCTTTATTGGCCGTAAAACTTGCCCTTACTGCCGTAAATTTGCAGGCACATTGGCAGGTGTCGTAGATGAAACCAAAGCCCACATCTACTTCATCAACAGTGAAGAACCAAGCCAACTCAATAAGTTACAAGAATTCCGTTCACGCTATGGAATTCCAACCGTACCAGGATTTGTTCACATTGCAGATGGCCAAATCAATGTCCGTTGCGACTCTTCCATGTCAGCACAAGAAATCAAGGAATTTGCTGGATTGTAAAAAAACCACTCGTCGAGTGGTTTTTGTATGGTCTAAATTACTTTTTTTCAAGCAAGTCTTGTATCATTCTATGCAGTTCTTCTATCTTCTCAGATTGTTTCTCTAGTAATATTCTTTGAGTTATTAATTCGTCTTGGAGTTTATCAAATTTTATCTGATCATCCGGATTATCCTTTACAAAAAAGTTTGTCAAAGCACTCGTTAACATCCCTATTGTGCCAATACCAACAAGCATTAGTAAAACAGCTAACCACTTCCCAAAAATCGACGCAGGAACAATATCTCCATAACCAACAGTCGTTACAGTCACAAGCGCCCACCAAAGACTATCTGAGAATGATTTTTCTTCAACAACAGATAAAATTGAACTACCTACCAGTACAATAAAGGAATTGAGATATAAAATATAAAGTAAGCCATTTGTTCGTAAGAGTTTTCCAACCTTCTTTTCCAACTTGCCAGTCAATCCAACGACTCTTAAAAGACGAGTTAGTTTCAGTAATTTTGTCAGCCTTGCTAAGCGGAAGATACGCCCTAATCGAAATACTGTAAAAATAGCATTCAAAGGAAGGATAGCTAGCAAGTCGAAGATATTTTCAAGTATAAATCTCCATTTTTCTTTACTTGAAAAGAACCGCCAACCATAATCTATCACAAAAACAAACCAAATTAGTAAATCAATAATACTGTAGGGTGGATTATCCAAATCAATCATCTCAGCAAATCCAAGCAAGACAAGGACAACTGATATCAATGCAAGTATGATAATCGTTGTGTCATAGTAATCCTTTAATAGCCATTTTCTCTTCACACTGCTACTCCTTTAGTTTTTTTAATCATTATACCACACTAAATTCCTGATAAAACACAGAATAAAAGAAGGCACTCGCCTTCTTTTTATATATCTGTCAATGGTGTTGCGGTATCTGGTGAAGTGTCGTAAACCTTAAAGTCAACTCCGACTCCCAGATCAGCTTGGGCTAGCTGATTGACCATGGTCATATGAGCCAGCTCCTTGATATTGTTCTCTTTGGACAAGTGGCCAAGGTAGATTTTCTTGGTTCGATTTCCCATAGCACGAATCATGGCCTCAGCTCCGTCTTCGTTAGAAAGGTGACCGAGATCAGATAGGATACGCTGCTTGAGTCGCCAAGCATAAGATCCAGCTCGTAAGATTTCCACGTCGTGGTTGGATTCGATGAGGTAACCGTCAGCATTCTCAACAATTCCTGCCATACGGTCACTAACATAACCTGTATCGGTCAGCATAACGAAGCTCTTGTCGTCTTTCATAAATCGGTAAAACTGTGGTGCTGCCGCATCATGGCTCACACCAAAACTCTCAATGTCGATATCACCAAAGGTTTTGGTTTTGCCCATTTCAAAGATATGCTTCTGCGAAGAGTCCACCTTGCCGAGGTACTTACTATTCTCCATAGCCTGCCAAGTCTTTTCATTGGCGTAAAGATCCATGCCATATTTACGAGCCAAGACACCGACCCCATGGATATGGTCTGAATGCTCATGCGTAATCAAAATCGCATCCAGATCTTCAGGTTTGCGATTGATTTCAGCTAGCAAGCTGGTAATCTTCTTACCAGACAAGCCTGCATCCACTAGGATTTTCTTTTTTGGGGTTTCCAGATAAAAGGAATTTCCACTGGAACCTGATGCTAAAATACTGTATTTAAAGCCTATTTCACTCATTCTAGTCTTCTATTTCGTCCTCCCATATTTCTTCTTTTACGGCATCCTTATCATAAGGGAGCACAATGGTAAAGGTCGATCCCTTACCGTATTCACTTTTTGCCCAAATAAAGCCATTGTGTTGTTTGATGATTTCTTTTGCGATAGCCAGACCTAGACCAGTTCCACCTTGAGCCCGACTTCTTGCACGATCCACACGGTAGAATCGGTCAAAAATCTTCGGCAAATCTTGCTTTGGAATACCTAGACCTTGGTCTTTGATGGATAAAATCATCTGGTCATCTGTGGTCTTCATGCTGACAGTAATTTTGCCACCATCTGGTGAGTACTTGATGGCATTGTTAAGAATATTATCAATCACCTGAGTCATCTTATCGGTATCAATCTCGATCCAAACTGAATTAATAGGGTAATCTCTGACAAGCTCATATTTTTTCTCGTCATCCTGACTTCTCATCTTATCAAATCGGTTGAGAATAAAGGTGATGAATGCAGTAAAATTAATCAATTCCACATCTAGCTGACTTGTCGCATTATCAATACGAGAGAGATGTAAGAGATCTGTCACCATCCGCATCATACGGTTGGTTTCATCGAGTGAAACCTTGATAAAATCAGGAGCAACAGGATCATAAAGAGCTCCCTCGTCCAAGGCTTCAAGATAAGATTTAACACTGGTCAAAGGAGTTCGCAACTCGTGACTCACGTTCGAAACAAAGAGTCTTCGCTCACGCTCTTCCTTCTCCTGCTCAGTTGTATCATGTAAAACGGCAACCAAACCAGAGATGAAACCTGACTCACGACGAACCAGAGCAAAACGTACACGAAGGCTTAGGTATTCCCCATTTACATCCTGGGAGTCAATCGTCAACTCAGGAATCTGTGTAATCAGGTCACGCAGCTCATACTCATCTTCTATCTTAAGCAATTCGAGGATGCTTTTATTCAGAACATCTTCTTTCTGCACACCGAGCTGTTTCTTGGCCATATCGTTGATCATGGTAATCTGGCCACGGCGATTGGTCGCAAGAACGCCATCTGTCATGTAAGAAAGAATACTGTTCAATCGTTTACTCTCTTGTTCCAGATTTTCTTGGGTCAAACGAATAACTTCTGATAAATCGTTCAGATTATTGGTGATATTGGTGATTTCTGTACTTCCTTGCAAGTCCAAAACTTGAGAATAATCACCTGCAATCAAGTCCTTAACCTTTTGATTTATCTCCTTTAGACGGATATTATCCCGACGATTTTCCAGTAACAGCAAGGTCACCACCAAGATAAAACCAAGTAAAATCAAGATAAAGATAAAATCGCTGTTCAGAATAGTTTGTCTAATATCTTCAATCATTATTTCTCATATAGTATCCAACACCACGACGTGTGAGAATGTACTCTGGGCGACTTGGTGTATCTTCGATTTTTTCACGCAAGCGTCTAATGGTCACGTCCACCGTACGAACATCACCAAAATAGTCATAACCCCATACAGTCTCAAGCAAGTGTTCACGTGTAATCACTTGTCCAATATGAGAAGCCAAGTGATACAAGAGTTCAAACTCACGGTGGGTTAAATCTAACTCCTCACCATATTTCTTAGCCACGTAAGCATCTGGAACGATTTCCAAATCACCAATTTGTAAAGGTTGCGTCTTCTTCTCGTCAGACTCTTGGCTATCCACAGAAACCAAGTCTGTACGACGAAGCAGAGCCTTGACACGAGCCTGCAACTCACGGTTTGAGAAAGGTTTTGTAACATAATCATCTGCACCTAACTCTAAACCAATAACCTTGTCAAACTCGCTATCCTTAGCTGAGAGCATGATAATCGGCACGCTACTAGTCTTACGAATAGCTTTAGCAACTTCTAAACCATCAATTTCAGGTAGCATCAAGTCGAGAATAATAATATCTGGTTGCTCTGCTTCAAATAGCTCGATTGCCTCACGACCATTGAAGGCTGTAACAACTTCATAACCTTCCTTGGCCATATTAAACTTAATAATATCTGAGATTGGTTTCTCATCATCTACAATTAATATTTTTTTCATTTTATCACCTTTTCTCTATCTATTATAACAAAAAAATGCAAAGAAGGCACAAATGGCTACTGTAGGCCTTTATCTTCAAAAGTTGTTTTATAAGCCTGCCAAATTTTTTGTTGAGGTTTCGCAAGTGGATAGTCAGAAAACTCCTGAGGAGAAACCCAACGAATTTCTCTGTCCGAAAACTGTTTTGTTTCTGTCACCTGACCAGCTAGGATTTTAATGTGCCATTTCCGATGACTAAATACATGCTTGACCTGGTCAAATACTTGATGGGACCAATTCACTTCTAAATCATAATCTTGCTCAAAGTTTTCTTGAGGGCTTGGTCCAAATGCTCTGCTTTCCTCTTTGACTTGCGAAAAGAGATCTAGCTGATCGTCATCACTTGAGAAATCATCAACTTCAATCAATGGGAAGTGCCAAAAACCGGCTAGTAGTTTCTCGCTTTCGTTTTTCTCTAGTAAATATTGCCCACGGTCATTGCGTACAACTAAGGCCTTGAGATAAATTGGCAGAGGCTTTTTCTTGGGTTCTTTAATCGGATAAAGACCCATGGTGCCATTCTGATAGGCTGCGCTAAAGTCCTTAACAGGGCTTTCTTCTGGTCGAGGATTAACTGGAGCCTCTATGTCAGAACCTAAATCCATCAGAGCTTGGTTAAAGTCACCTGGTCGTTTCGGGTCAATCAAGATTTCCATCATTGCCTGAAAAATTTTGCGATTGCTGGGAACTCCGATATCATGATTAACCTCAAACAAGCGTGCCAAAACCCGCATGACATTGCCATCAACCGCTGGCTCAGGCAAATTAAAAGCGATACTGGAAATAGCTCCCGCAGTGTAAGGGCCAATCCCTTTCAGGCAAGATATTCCTTCATAGGTATTTGGAAATTGCCCCCCAAAGTCAGTCATAATCTGCTGAGCTGCAGCCTGCATATTGCGCACTCGAGAATAATAGCCTAATCCCTCCCAAGCCTTCAACAAACGCTCTTCAGGAGCATTGGCCAGACTTTCAACTGTTGGAAACCAGTCCAAGAATCGTTCGTAATATGGAATAACTGTATCCACCCTGGTCTGCTGCAGCATGATTTCAGATACCCAGATGTGATAAGGATTTTTACTTCTCCGCCAAGGTAGTTCTCGCTTGTTTTCATCATACCAATTAAGGAGTTTCTCACGAAAAGAAATGATCTTCTCCTCTGGCCACATGACGATATCGTATTCTTTCAAATCTAACATATGTCTAGTATAACATAGAAGCTTCTAACTGTCCTTTTCTCAGTACTAAAAAGCCTCTTCCCATGGGAAAGAGGACTAAATCTTATTGATGAACTGCTTGAGCTGCTGTGATAAGGGTCAACTTGTACACATCATCTGCATTACATCCACGAGAAAGGTCGTTAACTGGTTTGTTCAATCCTTGCAAAACAGGTCCGACAGCCGCAAAACCACCGAGACGTTCTGCCATCTTGTACCCAATATTTCCTGCTTCGATACCTGGGAAGACAAAGACATTTGCTTGACCAGCTACATTACTTCCTGGAGCTTTAAGAGCTGCAGTTTCAGGAACAAAGGCAGCGTCAAATTGCAATTCACCATCAATCTCAAGGTCAGGGCGCAAGTCGTGAGCAATTTTTGTAGCTTCCACTACCTTATCAACACTTTCACCAAATCCTGAACCTTTAGTAGAATAGCTTAGCATAGCAATTTTAGGTTCAATACCAAACATCTTAGCTGTAATTGCTGAGTTGATGGCAATTTCAGCCAAGGCTTCTGCATCTGGATTGATGTTAATGGCACAGTCACCAAATAGGTAACGTTCCGTACCACGTACCATGAGGAAGGCACCTGAAGTACGAGTTACATTTGGACGAGTTTTGATAATTTGAAGGGCTGGGCGAACTGTTGAGGCAGTTGAGTGAATCGCACCAGATACCATACCGTCAACCAAGCCCAAGTAGACTAGCATCACACCAAAGTAGTTGACATCTTCAACCAAAACTTTGCGCGCTTCTTCTTCAGTCATTTTGCCCTTACGACGCTCTACTAAGGCAGCAACCATTTCTTCGAATTGAGGATAGTGTTGGGGATCAATCACTTCATAACCATCCATGATCCCCTCGATTTCGAGATAAATTTTAATTTTTTCAGGGTTTCCAAGCAAAACAGGAATCACTTCTGTTTCTTTTACCAAGCGTTTTGTCGCTTGAAGAATACGTGGCTCTTCCCCTTCAGGGAGAACGATACGAGCATTTTTGCCAACCAGGTTGGCTTTGAGACTTTCAAAAACTTCCATGAGTTTTCTCCTTTAAGAAAATAAATTATACTCCAAATAGATTTTAAAGAGTATTAGTTGATAACTGAGTAATAAGATTGCTGAAATCATCCGGTAAGGGGCTTTCTAGTTGCAAATCTTGCTCTAGAAAAGGATGATAAAAAGATAAATAATGGCAATGCAAGGCCTGGCGCTGAATACCGTCGTCTAGGCTGCCTCCATAGAGATCGTCTCCCAACAAAGGAAAACCGATATGAGAAAAATGCACTCGTATCTGATGAGTTCGTCCAGTATGCAGACGAATATCGACTAGGTGAATATTTCCATAAGACGCTATAACTTTATAAGATGTATGGGCGTATTTCCCACCTTTGGCAACCCGTCTCGTGATAATGGAGTCCACATCACGCGCAATCGGGGCGATAATCTCCCCTTCAGGCTCCAAGACACCAGCTCCTTTAACCAAAGCAAAGTAACGTTTTTCGATAGACTTTCGTTGCAGTTGCTTGTCTAAACGTGCATGAGCGTAGCCGTGCTTGGCAAAGAGCATCAAACCAGAAGTATCTCTATCAAGCCTAGTCACGATGTGAACTTGCTGATTTTCATAGTTTTGCTTGACATAGTAGCCCTTGATAAAATTGGCAATGGTATTGGAATGATTGACACTGGGGATGGAAGCTACTCCATAAGGCTTATTCAAAACCAGAAAATGGTCATCCTCATATAAAATATCGAGTGGTCGATCAATAGCTTCAAGGCTCTCAAACCCTTCCTCTGCAGGAATGTCAATAGTTACTCTATCTCCAATATCTAAGAGATAGGTCGCATTTTGAGCTTGGCCATTGACCCGTATAGCCCCGCCTCGAAACTTAATCTTAGCCAAAAGTCCCTTGGAAACCTCATGTTTCTTGAGGAAATTTTTGACTTTGACGTGCTCATCTGCGGTAAATTCGAACCTCATTCATCCACCTCGCCGATGAAGGCATCTTTAACACGATTCCAGAAACTAGTGTGGCTTGGAGTCGCTACGAAGTGAATCTTGTGATGGTCGATTTGATACTCTATCCGTTCGATATTACGGAAGGAATAGACGCTGTTATCGACTGATATCGTATGGTAATCATTGCGTGTCGGCAAAAGTTCAATCTTATCTTTTTTGGGAATAATGATCGATGATCCCAAAGTGCGATAGACTCTATTATTAAGGCTTGCTATTTCCGTCAACTGCAAGGCTTCAATGGTAGGATGTAAGACAGCTCCACCCAAGGATTTGTTGTAGGCGGTACTTCCCGTCGGCGTTGAAACAGTCACTCCATCTCCACGAAATCGCTCGAACGGAACATGGTTAATGATGATATCCGCAACCATGGTGCGGTCTGATCGACGGATGCTGGCTTCATTTAAAGCACGGAAGATTTTCACCTCTCCATTTTCAAGCGTTACCTTAACATTCAAGACCGGATAAGAAACTTTGGCACCAGTATCTAGTAAAAGATTGGTCACCAATTGATCCAGCTCAAAATCACGATAATCTGTGTAAAATCCCAAATGCCCTGTATGAACACCTACAAATCGAACCTTGTCTAACTGATTCTCATACTTGTGAAAGGCAGACAAAAGCATCCCGTCACCACCAATGGAAATGACGATATCGGGATTGGTATCGTTCAGTATAAAATGTTGTTTCTTGAGTTTTTCCCTCAGTTCATGCAAGACCTTCTGACTCTGAGGTTTTCTATTTGCTATGAGGTCAACTCGTTTACCTGTATTCTTCATCTGTATCGTCACTATTTCCTACACCATCGTTTAATTTTCTGCTCAATGGATCAAAGAGAGCCTGCGCTTCCTGGATATCGTCACGAATCTTACCCATTTCTTCATCCAGTTGATAGGCTATTTTCGCTGTGATTTCCAGTCTTTTCCTGATTTCTTCTGGAAAATCACCCTGATACTTATAATTGAGCGAGTGTTCAATCGTAGCCCAGAAATTCATGGCTAAAGTCCGTATTTGAATTTCTGCCAAAATCGTCTTAGCTCCGTTGATCGTATCAACCGTGTACTCGACAACCACGTGATAAGAACGATAGCCCGAAGCCTTACGATGAGTGATATAATCTCGTTCCTGAACGATTCTCATATCTTGGCGTTTACGTAGAATCTCAACTACCTCTTTGACGTCATCAACAAACTGGACCATGACACGTAAACCAGCAATATCTTGCAAGTCATTTTCTAAAGTTGCATAAGTAATTCCTCGACGAGCCATTTTTTCTTTAATACTTTCAATCGGTTTTACCCGACCCGTTACAAACTCAATCGGAGAATGCTTGTTTTGCTTACGATACTGTTTGCGAATTCCCCGAAGTTTAATCTTCAATTCACCAACAGCCTGAATGTAAGGATCTAAAAATTCTTCCCATTCTATGGTCATACTTTCTCCCTTGTAATGTTTGATTGCTCTGTCGAAAATCTTTGATTTTTTCAGTACATTCGTATACAATAAATACATTGTCCATTATACCATAAATCGCTTTCAAAGATATAGAAAAGGTTGAAAAAATGAAACATTTAGAAATAGAATTGAAAACACTTCTGAAAAAAGAGGAATATGATCATCTAAAAAAACAGTTTTCCCATATCCAACCCGTTCTTCAGAAGAACTACTACATTGACACACCAGATTTCCAATTGCGTGAAAAGAAGGTTGCCATGCGCATTCGCACTTTTGCAGATTGGGCGGAATTGACCTTAAAAGTGCCTCAAACTGTAGGAAATATGGAATACAACCAGAAACTAACTCTTCCAGAAGCTGAATCGTACCTAGAAAAACCAAAACTACCTCAGGGTCTCGTTCTAGAGAAGCTCTCTAAGATTGGCATCGAAAGCCATGACTGGCTTGTTCTAGGTTGCCTTTCCACCCTTCGTTATGAAATGAAAACTGAGATTGGCTTAATGGCCTTAGATGAAAGTCAATACTTTGACCAGACGGACTATGAACTCGAACTTGAAGTCACCGACCATGAAAAAGGGAAAGAAGATTTTCAGAGATTTTTAGATGAAAATCAGATAACCTATCAGAAAGCTCCTTCAAAATTAATTCGTTTTATTAAAAGCATGAAAAAAAGCTGAAATAATCTCCTTTTTTTGGTAAAATAGAAAAGATAAAAATAAAAGAATCTGGCTTTGAAAAACAAAACTTTCTCAAAGAAGATTCACAAAGTTTACAGAGGACGGTCTATAATGTCAGATAGAAACAACATGAAACTTTTCACCCTAAACTCTAACCATGAAATCGCTCAAAAGATTGCGGATACAGTTGGTGTACCTCTCGGGAAATTATCCTCTCGACAATTTTCTGACGGCGAAATCCAGGTCAACATTGAAGAAAGTGTCCGTGGTTACGACGTCTACATCATCCAGTCAACCAGCTACCCTGTTAGCAACCACTTGATGGAGTTGTTGATCATGGTTGACGCTTGTGTACGTGCAAGTGCTCATAGTATCAACGTTGTCCTCCCTTACTTTGGTTATGCGCGTCAGGATCGTATCGCTTCTTCTCGCGAACCCCTCACTGCAAAACTAGTTGCCAATATGCTTGTCAAAGCTGGTGTAAGCCGTGTTCTAACGCTGGACCTCCACGCTGTTCAGGTCCAAGGTTTCTTTGATATTCCTGTAGATAATCTTTATACTGTTCCTCTATTTGCTAAGCACTACTGTGATAAAGGACTTCTTGGCTCTGATGTTGTTGTTGTCAGTCCAAAGAACTCTGGTGTTAAACGTGCACGTAGTTTGGCTGAATACCTTGATGCTCCTATCGCTATCATTGACTACGCCCAAGACGATTCTGATCGTAACGAAGGCTATATCATTGGGGATGTTGAAGGCAAGAAGGCTATCTTGATTGACGATATCCTAAATACTGGTCGTACTTTCTCTGAAGCAGCCAAAATCGTTGAACGTGAAGGCGCAACTGAGATTTATGCAGTATCTAGTCACGGTTTATTTGTTGAAGGGGCAGCAGATCTTCTTGATGCTACAAACATCAAGGAAATCCTTGTGACAGACTCCGTAGCGACCAAAGAAAGAACTCCAGAAAATGTATGTTACATTACTGCTAGCGAATTAATCGGAGATGCTATCGTCCGCATCCATGAAAGAAAACCAGTCAGCCCACTCTTTGCTTACAACAAAAAGAAATAAGGTGATTCTTTGATTTATTTGGACAATGCTGCAACGACTCCTATGTCTGCAGTAGCTATTGCAGAAATGACCAAGGTCATGCAAGAAACTCATGGTAATCCTTCTAGTATTCATGGTCATGGTCGGCAGGCTGGTAAACTCTTACGAGAGGCTCGTCAGGACTTAGCCCACTTACTAGGAACCAAACCTCAACATATCTTTTTCACATCTGGCGGTACAGAAAGTAACAATACAGCCATTATCGGCTATTGCCTACGTCATCAAAATCGTGGAAAACATATCATCACAACAGCTATCGAACACCATTCTATACTTGAGACTGTCGATTACCTGGTGCAACATTTTGGCTTTGAAGTGACCATCATCCAACCAGTAAATCAAGAGATAACTGCTCAGCAAATTCAAGAAGCCTTACGTGACGATACCATTCTCGTTTCCACCATGTACGCTAACAATGAAACTGGAAGTCTCTTACCTATCGCTGAGATTGGACATATTTTAAAAGACCATCCTGCTGCTTATCATATAGATGCTGTTCAAGCTATCGGAAAAATTCCTATCCATCCCGAGGAATTGGGAATTGATTTCCTCAGCGCTTCTGCCCACAAATTCCATGGACCAAAAGGAGTCGGATTTCTTTACGCATCGACTGGAGACTTTGATTCCTACCTTCACGGTGGAGACCAAGAACAAAAGAAACGGGCTGGAACAGAAAATCTCGCTGCCATTGTAGGCATGGTCGCTGCTCTCAAAGAGGATTTAAATGACCAAGTTGAGCATTACCAAAAACTAAGCGCACTCAAAGCTACTTTTTTAGAAGAAATTGCAGGTCTCGACTACTATCTCAATGAAAGCAACCACCAACTTCCTTATGTTGTCAACATTGGCTTTCCTGGTCAAAAAAATGATTTGCTCTTGCTTCGGTTAGACCTGGAAGGAATTTCAATTTCTACCGGTTCAGCTTGTACTGCTGGTATTGTGCAAACCAGTCATGTTCTTGAAGCATTTTATGGGTCTGATTCGCATCGTTTAACAGAATCTGTCCGTATCAGTCTCTCTCCTCTTAATACCGAAGAAGAACTGAAACAACTCGCACAAACCTTAAAAAATATTATTGGAGATTAATCTAATGGCATTCGAAAAAACCATTAAACTACAAAACTGCCGCTACGACTACACACTTAGCCCAACTGTCAAAAAGTTCACACTGAAAGATAATACTTTCTTTGAAACAAAAGTTGGAAACTTTGAACTGACTCGTCTGCTTGAGAAAGTACCCAACAGTGGTGAAGGTTTCAACCTAAAAATCATCATCAACAAAGACCTTACAGGTGCTAAACTCAACATTACTGACAAGTCAGGTCTTCGTTTGGTTAATATCTTTAAATCAGAAAACCACCACATTCATCAGGAAAAATTCTACTTCCTCATGGACAGTTTAGTAGAACGCGGTATCTTCACTAAAGAAGAAAGATAATTGACTATGTATCGACTTACCTATCAAGATAACTATCACGTAGAACGTACACTTGAATATAAGGATTACGAAGAGCTCATGTTATCTCTATCAGGCTGTGTGACCCTACCTGATACTCTCCTAATCAGCTCCTTAACGCTGAATGATAAGGTGATTTATCAAGGATTGGTTGGCGATCTCTACCGTTTTCTATCACAAGCTCATTTTTCAGATAAAAACTAAGAAATTTCTTAGTTTTTTCTTGTTTTTGTTGATTTTTTCACAATGTTTCTATAAAATAGAAGAATAGAAAGGTTGTGATTTTGTGAAAGATAAACAGTCTGCTATTCCAAAAGCAACAGCAAAAAGACTCTCACTTTACTATCGAATTTTCAAGAGATTTCATGCAGAAAAAATCGAACGTGCCAACTCCAAGCAAATTGCAGAGGCTATCGGAATCGATTCTGCGACCGTTCGTCGGGATTTTTCCTATTTTGGTGAACTAGGTCGTCGTGGTTTTGGTTACGATGTCAAAAAATTGATGAATTTTTTTGCTGATCTCCTAAATGATAACTCAATTACAAATGTTATGTTGGTTGGGATTGGAAATATGGGCCATGCCCTTCTCCACTACCGCTTCCACGAGCGTAACAAGATGAAAATTATCATGGCCTTTGACCTAGATGACCATCCAGAAGTTGGAAGCCAAACACCTGATGGAATTCCAATCTATGGTATCTCACAGATTAAAGAAAAAATCAAAGAAGCAGATGTCAAAACTGCTATCCTAACAGTTCCAAGTGTTAAATCACAAGAAGTTGCCAATCTTTTGGTCGATGCTGGTATAAAAGGTATTCTCAGCTTTTCCCCTGTTCACCTTCACCTCCCAAAAGATGTGGTTGTTCAGTATGTCGATTTGACAAGTGAACTCCAAACCCTCCTCTATTTTATGCGTAAAGAGGATTAGAAAGCGAAAGCATTTATGAAAAAACCAGTTATTGGGATTACAGGAAATGAAAAAGCTCATCCAGATGATGACATCATGATGAGCTATGCAGCAAAAGGCTTTGTTGAAGGAGTCAAGGACGCTGGCGGAATTCCAATCATCCTACCAATTGGTGATCAAGAAATGGCTGCCTATTACATCAGTATCATTGATAAGCTCATCCTAACGGGTGGGCAAAATGTTGATCCAAAATACTATGGTGAACCAAAGGCTATTGATAGTGATGACTACCATCTTCAAAGAGATATTTTTGAACTAGCACTTATCAAAGAAGCGATTAAGCAAAAGAAACCAATTTTCTCTGTTTGTAGGGGTACTCAACTTTTCAATGTCGCCATGGGAGGCACGCTTCACCAAGATATCGAGGATCATTGGCAGGACTGTTCAGCCGAATATACTACCCAACGCCTCGTAACGGAACCTAATACGATTCTCCGAGAAATCTATGGAGAAATCTCTCACATCAACTCCTTCCACCACCAGAGCATTAAAGATCTAGCCTCAAATCTTAAGGTTGTAGCACATGATCCTAAAGATGGAATCATTGAGGCTGTGACAACTACGGACGGCTTTCCTTATCTTGGTGTCCAATGGCATCCAGAATTTCTCTTTGAAAATCGTCCCAAAGATAAAACGCTATTTGACTATGTTGTTAACGAACTCTAGGACTTATAAATAGGTTATTAATCATGAATGAAATTAAAATACCTTCTACTCATGAGATTTTGAGAGATATAGAAGCTAATGTTTTCATATCTTATAAGGAAAAGGAAGCTAATCTTTTCTTATCAAACAATGAAAAAGAAATAAGGGTTTGCTTTCATCTTTCTAATCTCTATAGACTTTTAACAGCGGAAAGTTACCAATCTTTTTCTAAGAATAAAGAGAATTTCGATAAACTATCTCAAAAAGAAAAAGAAAAACAGCTGAAAGAAATGTCTAAAAAGGCAAAACGATTTTGTAAAAAGGGAGATGCTAAACTAAAAAGTAAATTTCATTCAAGTCTTTACTTTTACAGAGATATTCTCATTCATAAAAAAAGATATTATAAAATCGAAGATTTCAATGCGATTATCAACTTTATCGTTCAAGAAAATTTACTTGTACCCACGATAAAACCTCTTCCTGTTATCAATATGGCAGAAGTAGATTCCTATGTTTTAAAAGTGATTGAGTAAGATCATGTGTAATCTTAAATCAGATCCGTCTTTTCACGGTAACTAAAGTAATCCGAGTGAGAGACAATTAGATGATCCAGAAACACAATTCCCATCAGTTCGCAGGCTTCCTTGACTAGTTTAGTGACATGATCATCATTTCGACTAGGAGATACTGCACCAGATGGATGATTGTGAACGAGAATCACTGAGGTAGCCATATGCTTGAGGGCATAGTGAAGAATTTCCCTCGGTTCAGCAATGCTGCGTGTCGCAGATCCGATAAAAATAGTTTGCTGATGAATGATTTGATTTTGAGTATTGAGATAGAGCGCCACTAGGTGCTCTTGTTTTTTGTCGCCAAGTTCCTGTTGCATTTTCTTGGCTAGCTTTTGACTACTGAGAATACTTTCCATCTCAAGGGTTTCATGTTTGTGAATGCGATGTCCCAGTTCAATCACTGCTTGTAGTTCAATGGCCTTAATCCGTCCAATACCAGACAGACTCTGCAATTCCTGCAGGGTCATTTTTTTCAAATCAGTTAGACTAGTCAAACTGTTTAAGACTTTCTGGGAAATTTCAAAAACATTGGCCGTACGCGTTCCGGTTCTGAGTAGAATTGCTAGCAATTCTTGATTGCTCAGTGCCTCTACTCCTTCTTTAACCAGTCTTTCTCTAGGCAAAAGTGAATCTTCTTGGAATGAAATGCTGTACATAAAAATCCTCCTCACTTTATTATTCGTGAGAAGGATGGAAAATTAGATTTTTTTCTCAATTGGAGCTACACTGGCTAAGAGTTTTTTCAGCCCCACTTCTGGGAAATTGATTTTCAACTCCTGAGTATCACCGCTACCAGAGACTTCCAGAACAGTTCCCTCTCCCCACTTCTTGTGGAGAGCAATATCCCCAATAGACCAGTTGGTATCGCTTGAATCTTTTTTATTTCCGGCTGCTAACTGTCCAAACGGAAGACCACTTGACTGGATAGAGCTTGGTGCAGCATTCCGTTTCCGTTCTTGAAGGGCCTGAGCTAGGCTCATACCTTGACCAAAGGCCACTCCACCACTGCTATAAGATGCCTTAAAGCTAGTATTCGCCGGACGAGCCAAGCCTTGATATTCAATCAAGTCCGAACTAATTTCATTGATAAAACGAGTTGGACGATTGTAGTTGGTACGCCCAAAAAGCAAGCGAGAGTTAGCATTGGTCAGATAAAGGATCTTTTCTGCGCGTGTAATACCGACATAGGCCAAACGGCGTTCTTCTTCCAGTTCATCAGGATCCTCAGCTGCACGGCTAAGTGGAAAGACATTTTCCTCCATCCCAATGATAAAGACAACTGGGAACTCAAGTCCCTTAGCTGCGTGCAAGGTCATCAAGGTCACTTCCGATGTTTCCTGACTACCAGAGTCCGTATCCGCAATCAGGGCAAGGTCATTCAAGAAACGACTGAGTTTGTCCAAACCTGTTTCCTCTTCTTGACTATCAGGATTGTCGTCAAAATTCTTGGTAACAGATAGAAATTCCTCGATATTTTCAACCCGAGCCTTGCTTTCTAAGGTCGCTTGGGCATTGAGAATATCGATATAACCTGTTTTTTCTAGAACAGCCTCAACCAGCTCGGTGATAGTTAATTGATCCAGTTTTTCTCGCAAATCCAAAATCATATTGGCAAAGTCCCAAATTGACTGTGCTGCCTTCCCCTTGATTCCTGATAACATGATATTGGCTGAAGCATCCAGCATAGACATGTCTTGCATATTAGCAAAGCCGCGAATTTTCTCAACGGTTCCTGGGCCAATTCCGCGTTTAGGCTCGTTGATAATGCGCTCAAAACTGATATTATCACTCAAATTGGCAATGAGGTTAAGATAAGCGATAATATCACGGATTTCCTTACGGCTGTAGAACTTGGTTCCTCCAACCATAGTATAAGGAATATTGGACTTGAGCAAGGCTTCCTCAATGGTACGGGATTGTGCATTAGTCCGATAAAGAACTGCAAAATCCTTATGAAGGAAGTTTTGACTGCGACCAAGTTCATCGATGGTTTTGGCTACAAAAACAGCCTCATCTTGTTCGTCATTTGCGCGATAGTAAATAATCTGCTCTCCATCCGCATTCTGGGTCCAGAGATTCTTGGGACGGCGATTTTTATTGTTTTTGATGACGTCGTTTGCAGCTTGAAGAATAGTTTTGGTTGAACGATAATTCTCCTCTAACAAAACGACCTTGGCGTTAGGGTAATCTTTCTCAAAATCCAAAATATTCTGCATATCAGCCCCACGCCAACCGTAAATAGACTGGTCAGCATCACCGACTACGCAGATATTTTTAAAGCGTGAAGCCAAGAGTTTGACCAGTTGGTACTGGGCATGGTTGGTATCTTGGTACTCATCAACGTGAATGTACTGGAACTTCTGCTGATAGTAGGTCAAGACGTCAGGATTTTGATCAAAGAGACGCAGGGTCAGCATAATCAAATCATCAAAGTCAACGGACTCAGACTGACGAAGCTCCTTTTGATAGGCCGTATAACACTGAGCAACGATTTGCGTATACATATCACCAGCCTGGGTAGCATAAGCCACATCATCAATCAAGTCATTCTTAGCATTGGAAATAGTCCCTAAAATGCTCCGTTCATTCCATTTTTTAGGATCCAAGTTCAACTGCTTGAGAATGCGTTTCATGAGAGTTCGTTGCTCACCTGGATCTACAATAGTGAAATTTCGATTATAGCCAATATGATCCGCATCACGACGTAGAATACGAACACACATGGAGTGAAAGGTCGCAATCAGACAGTCCTGAGTAGCTGGATTGAGGCCATAGGCACGCTCCTTCATCTCACGCGCCGCCTTATTGGTAAAGGTAATGGCCAAGATATTCCAAGGATTGACCATCTTTTCATCAATCAAGTAGGCGATTCTGTGAGTTAAAACACGAGTCTTCCCAGAACCAGCCCCCGCCATGATTAACAAGGGTCCTTCTGTCGTTTGCACCGCCTCAGCTTGACGGTCATTCATTCCATTCAATAATGCGTTCATTTTCTCTTCCTTACTCTTGAAGTCAATGTTTCTATTATATCAGAAATCGAGGAAAATATCTTTACCTAGACTGATTGCTTGTAGAAGACAACTCTCTCATCAGCTGAAGACAACTCCCATATCTAGACAAGAAAATGAGCTTGGATATTATTTCCAAACTCATTTTAATTCAATTAAACTATTAGAACAATCCTAGAACAGTTCCGTCGCATTCAACATCCATATTAAGAGCGGCTGGTCGTTTTGGAAGGCCTGGCATGGTCATGACATCACCAGTTAGGGCAACAATAAAGCCTGCCCCTAATTTTGGTACCAATTCACGAATGGTAATTTCAAAGTTTTCTGGTGCTCCAAGTGCATTTGGATTGTCTGAGAAACTGTACTGAGTTTTAGCCATACAGATTGGCAATTTGTCCCATCCGTTTTGAACGATTTGAGTGATTTGTGTTTGAGCTTTCTTCTCAAAGTTCACTTTGCTACCACGGTAGATTTCAGTGACAATCTTTTCAATCTTTTCTTGGACAGAAAGGTCGTTGTCATATAGGCGAGTATAGTTGGATGGATTTTCAGCAATAGTCTGAACAACCGTTTCAGCAAGCGCCACTCCTCCTTCTGCGCCATCAGCCCAGACACTTGCTAGTTCAACTGGCACATCAATAGAAGCACAGAGTTCTTTCAAGGCTGCGATTTCAGCTTCAGTATCAGAAACAAATTCGTTAATCGCAACAACTGCTGGTACTCCAAATTTACGGATATTTTCAACGTGGCGTTTCAAGTTAGCAAAACCTGCACGAACTGCCTCCACATTTTCCTCTGTGAGAGCGTCTTTAGCCACGCCACCATTCATCTTAAGGGCACGAAGGGTTGCGACGATGACAACTGCATCTGGAGATGTTGGCAAGTTTGGCGTCTTGATATCAAGGAATTTCTCAGCACCAAGGTCCGCACCAAAACCAGCTTCAGTGACTGTAAAATCAGCCAAGTGAAGGGCTGTTGTTGTTGCCAAGACAGAGTTACATCCATGAGCGATATTGGCAAATGGACCACCGTGAACAAAAGCAGGTGTACCGTAAATTGTCTGAACCAAGTTCGGTTTGATAGCATCTTTCAAAATCAATGCTAAAGCACCCTCAACCTGCAAATCACCAACAGAAACTGGTGTACGGTCATAGCGATATCCGATAACGATATTCGCCAAACGACGTTTCAAATCTTCAATATCCGTCGCCAAGCAAAGAATAGCCATGATTTCGGAAGCTACGGTAATGTCAAAACCATCCTCACGAGGAATACCATTTAGAGGACCGCCAAGTCCAACGGTCACATGACGAAGAGCGCGGTCATTCAAGTCCACAACACGTTTCCAAAGAATACGACGTTGGTCGATTCCCAGCTCATTTCCTTGGTGTAAGTGGTTGTCAATCAAGGCAGAAAGAGCGTTGTTAGCAGTTGTAATGGCATGCATATCCCCGGTAAAGTGAAGGTTGATGTCTTCCATTGGCAACACTTGGGCATAACCACCACCGGCTGCACCACCCTTGATCCCCATTACTGGGCCAAGAGACGGTTCGCGAATAGCAATCATGGTTTTCTTACCAATCTTGTTCAAGGCATCCGCAAGACCAATGGTAATGGTTGATTTCCCCTCACCAGCAGGTGTTGGGTTGATGGCAGTAACCAAGATCAATTTCCCAACTGGATTGCTCTCAACTGCACGAATTTTATCAAAGCTGAGTTTAGCCTTGTACTTTCCATACAATTCCAAATCATCGTAAGAAATACCCAGTTTCTCAACAACATCAACGATTGGTTTTAACTCAATACTCTGCGCGATTTCAATATCTGTTTTCATTCAAAACTCCTCTAACCTCTAATGTGATAATTCATTATAACACAAAACAAGATTTTTCACATTCTAAAACTCTCTAAACGTTCGTAAATATCCTGAATTTCAAGATTTTTAGGGCCCTTTGAAAAATTTTATATGGCTTTATAGTTTTAGACTATAAAGAATTTGAAAATAATCTAGGAATCTAGGAAAGAAAATAACTATCAATTTCAGACAAATCATGGAGAATTTTATTATCTTCAATTTCTAAACTTTCTGCCATCTCAATAGAGTACTCAAACCTAAGTTTAGTATTTATTGACAAATCAAACGAATATGCTTGTATTTCGCCCAATTTTTTATACTTTTCTATAATTTCGTTGTAAATGACAAGATAATTTTCATCTAAAGTTTTTATGTAACTATTCAGATTTTCTCTGTAATCTTGAATTATCCTTTGTTCTCTTTCATTTAATATTCCCTTACCTATCTCCCAAATTATTGAAGTAGATATTGAACCAACTACAGAACCAAGAACAGGTATTGGAATCATGATCTGACCAATACAAGCACCAATTGTAGCAAAGGAAGCATCTATTACATTTAATGTCAACAGATTCATAAGTTCATCTTGAGTTATTTCGGAAGATCTGAATCTCAAAACAACATCTATCATCCCATAAGTAGCCATTACTAAAGCACTGGCATTTGGAGCACTAATACCCAAAATATTTGTTAATCCGTAAATTGAATATCCTGATATTGCTCCACTTGCAACTCCTTTTAATGAATTCAATCCACAATCTAACCAATCGGATTGTTCGAATTCAAAGATACTTTTTCCTTCTATGTATTTTCCATACACAGTCGACATTAATGCTAAACCACCTTGTAAAAAAGCTGCGTTTCTTGCAACCTTGTTAGCTTCTTTTAAATTTGGTAATGCATGTTTTTGGGTCACTAATCTTTTTTTATTTAATTCTTGTTGTTTTAGTCTGACTGTTTTACGAATATTCTTCTCTTCAGAATCTATAAGAGAATGAATTGAATTTTTTTGAGCGTCTTTGTAATCTAGAGCAGAGGATTTCATCCAATATTTGTATGAAGTAAGTCCCTTGCTTTCAGTGATATCATTAATCATTTGGCGTATATCCGTAATTTGTTTAATGGATAATCTCTTGCCATTCAATTCAACTTCTTTTGCTCCAGCCATTATTTTTTCAAATACTTGAACGTGATCTTTTGGAAACATCATTTTCATTTTTGAACTGTAATGAAACGATTGAGCTAGTTCATCACGTAAATTACCATAAAACTTCATTTGAATGGTATTTCTACCAATTAATAAATCGGCTGGTCCATTATCATTCAATACTTCGACAATAGGATTTAACCCTTCAATGGCTCTCCTCGCATTTACAATCCCTGCTTCTGCAAATTCAGCGATAAAGCCATGACCACCATAATCTCCTCCACGCTTCTTTAAAATAACGTCTTCAATATTGTCTCTCGTATAGTTTAAAATCTTTGAGGCATTGTCCTTGTTTAAGATGACTCTGCGTGCTTCATCCTCTATGATTTTCATAGCATTATGTAAATCTTGAATTCTCAAGTTATTTAAACAATTGACATATGCACCAATACCTTGGTTAAAAGCTTGATTAAAAATCTGGTTACTCATTTATTCTAATTTCCTTATTTACCATAGCAGTCAATGATAGAGTTGAATTCACTAAAGCACCTGCTTGATATTTTTCGTCATCAGTAAATAAGCTATAGTCCATTCCAGTTAAAGATAAATTGGCTAAATAAATTCCTTCTGTTTGTTTTTCAGTTAGTTCTATTAATTCCGTAACTTCTATTACTTTTTCTTTAAGTTGTCTAGCCAACAATTCTACCTTTTTCTGTTCCTCTATAGCCTCTTTTGCAACTTCTTCATTTTTCCTATTAGCTACTACACCCGCCCCAACAGAAGCGGTCAACATAGCGCCTGCAATTCCCCAACCGACAGGACCAGCCAATGCCAAAAATGCGTTACCGGCTGCCACTCCACCGCCACCAGCTGCTACACTTCCACCACCTAACCAAGCCAGAGCGGCGCTATTTGCTGCAGCACCTGTCAAACTTGAAATTGCAGTACCTGTTGATGCAACACCAAATGTAGTTGCAACACCCATAGCGGCAGTAGGCCCTAAAGTTGCAACTGTTACTCCTAATGCGCTAAGTGAAGCCGTAGCCGCTGTGCTACCACTTGCTAATTCAGCTTCCTTAATTGACTGTGAAATAGCAATTTGCTTATCTTCAAAATTCTGAATTTCAACATCAATTGCTTCTAATTTTGTTTCAAACTCTTTTGGTTTATTTGCTAGTTTGTTAATTCTTTCTTCAACAATTTTTACAACTTTGATAGCTTTGTCCCTAACTTGATAAAGCTCTATTGATTTATTAGCCAAGCTATCCGCTTCCTCATTATAACAACTAATAGCTTCATTATATCCATCAACAGCTTCTTGTCTTAGTTTAGAATTAAAAAGGTCTACCGATTCAATTTGTTCTTTTGTATTATTCGCTATTTTCCCAGCTTCGTTAAATGTTTCAGAAGTCACATTTGTTATCTGATGTGCTACATCTCCGGCAACTCCAACAGCTTTCACTGAGACATCTGAGACAACATTACCAACTTGGCTTGATACTTCACCTATAGTTTTTACAGATTCAGTAATAACTTCTCCAGTAAATTTACTCGCTTCATTTAAAGCTTCGCTAGTAGCAGAACCGACATCATTCAGTACTTTACCAGCTTCCTTTGCAATGTTGTCTGCAAATTTAAAAAAATCCATAATAATACCCCTATTAATTTACTTAGATTCATTATCTTATTTATTACTATAAATGTCAATAATAATATATTTTTCTTTTAAATGCTTTCTTTGACTTGCATATCATTTTTGTGTACAATAGTCCTATGAAAATTTTAGTTACGTCAGGCGGCACAAGTGAAGCAATTGATAGTGTCCGCTCTATTACTAACCATTCTACAGGACGCTTGGGGAAAATCATCACAGAAACCTTGCTTGCTGCAGGGCATGAAGTTTGTTTGATAACGACAAAACGAGCTCTTAAGCCAGAAGCTCATCCCAACCTAAGCATTCGAGAAATTAATAATACCAACGACCTTCTAGTTGTGATGCAAGAACTTGTTAAGGAATATCAGGTCTTAATCCACTCAATGGCTGTGTCTGACTATACTCCTGTTTATATGACTGGGCTTGAGGAAGTTCAGGCTAGCTCTAATTTAGAAGAATTTTTAAGCAAGCAGAATCATCAAGCTAAGATTTCTTCAACTGATGAGGTTCAGGTCTTATTCCTAAAGAAAACACCTAAAATCATATCTCTGGTCAAAGAATGGAATCCAGCCATTCATCTGATTGGGTTTAAATTGCTGGTTGATGTCTCTGAGGATTATCTCATTGAGATCGCACGAAAGAGTCTTGTCAAGAACCAGGCTGACTTAATCATAGCGAATGATCTTACTCAAATCTCAGCATATCAGCATCGGGCAATCTTTGTTGAAAAAGATCGTCTTCAAACCGTTCAAACCAAAGAGGAAATTGCAAACCTCCTCCTTGAGAAAATTCATACATACGATTCATAGAAAGGAAAGCCATGGCAAACATTCTCATCGCAGTGACAGGTTCCATAGCCTCCTATAAAGCAGCTGATTTAGTCAGTTCTTTGAAAAAACATGGCCATGATGTCACTGTCTTAATGACAGAGGCGGCAAGAGAGTTTATCCAGCCTTTGACACTACAGGTACTCTCACAGAATCCAGTTCACCTTGATGTCATGCAGGAACCCTACCCTGATCAAGTCAATCATATCGAAAGAGGAAAAGAAACAGACCTTTTTATCGTTGTCCCTGCTACTGCTAATACCATTGCCAAACTTGCGCATGGTTTTGCGGATAACATGGTGACCAGTACGGCTCTTGCCCTACCAAGTCACATCCCTAAACTCTTAGCTCCAGCCATGAATACAAAGATGTATGACCATCCTGCAACTCAGGCTAATCTAAAAACATTAGAGACCTATGGTTATCAGATTATCTCCCCAAAAGAATCTTTACTAGCCTGTGGCGATCACGGCAAAGGCGCCCTAGCTGACCTGAATACTATATTAGAAAGAATAAAGGAAACCCTCGATGAACAAACGCTCTAACATTGCCCCAATTGCTATCTTTTTTGCAGTTATGCTCGTTATCCACTTTTTGAGCTCTCTCCTATTTAATCTTTTCCCATTTCCAATTAAACCAACTATCGTTCATATTCCAGTAATCATTGCTAGTATCATTTACGGCCCACGAGTTGGTGTTACACTTGGTTTCTTGATGGGACTGCTAAGCTTAACGGTAAACACGATTACCATCCTTCCAACCAGCTACCTCTTTTCTCCATTCGTACCGAACGGAAACATCTATTCTGCGATTATCGCTATTGTCCCTCGCATTTTGATCGGTCTGACACCTTACTTGGTCTATAAACTGATGAAAAATAAAACTGGGCTAATCCTAGCTGGTGCCCTTGGTTCCCTTACCAACACCGTCTTTGTCCTCGGGGGAATCTTCTTCCTTTTTGGAAATGTCTTCGATGGCAATATCCAAAAACTCCTGGCAACCGTTATTTCTACAAACTCAATTGCCGAGCTTGTCATCTCTGCCGTTCTAACAGTAGCAATTGTCCCCCGTCTCGAAACTCTGAAGAAATAAAAAACAACTCCACTTTCGTCCTGAAGGTGGAGTTTAGCATTTAAAACATAAGAAATATCAATAGAATGTGAAAGCCAAAGAGCAGGAGCTGATACGAAAGAGGTGTAGGTTGCTGACTTTTTTGGCTATCCAAGTATAGAGTTAGAGATAGTAAAACCAAACCAAATGCAATCACCAATCTGACGAAATGAGCAATTTCGAGTATTGCTGCCATCAAAAGAAAACCTAATAAAGGAAGGCTAAAAAGTGAAACAGCCAGACTGCTTGCTAATAGAGAGAGTAGCGACAGGACCAATAAACTATAAACTAGGAAACGAGTCCAACCTGAGACTACTTTCCCTTCACTTTTCTGTTTTGACATCATCACGATTACCACAATTAGGTAAACAAAAAGTATCATCACAATTTCTCCTCAGCTCCTATTATTCTTTACCACATTTTAACCAAATTTTCCTGAAAAATCAATAATACTTCTTGACTTGATTGGTGATTTATTGTACTATACTTGTGTATATACAGATAAATGGAGGTTCTTATGGATATACGGAAAAAAACGCAGTTTATGACTATGACTGCCCTACTCACTGCAATAGCGATTTTGATTCCAATCATTATGCCTTTTAAAATCGTTATCCCACCGGCTTCTTACACCTTGGGAAGTCATATCCCCATCTTTATCGCCATGTTTCTTTCGCCTTTGATGGCTGCTTTTGTGATTATTGCTTCTAGTCTCGGTTTCCTGATGGCAGGCTACCCTATGGTTATTGTCCTACGCGCCTTTTCTCACATCGTTTTTGGTACTTTGGGGGCTTTGTACTTAAAGAAATTCCCTGAAACCTTGGATAAACCAAAGGCATCTTGGATTTTTAACTTTGTTTTGGGTGTTGTTCATGCTATCGCTGAAGTAATAGCTTGTATCATCTTTTATGCTACTTCAGGGACAAATGTTGAAAATATGTTTTATGTTCTCTTTGTCCTAGTTGGTTTTGGCACAATCATCCATAGTATGGTAGACTATACATTAGCACTAGCTGTCTATAAAGTGCTTCGAAAACGTCGCTAAAAGGAAAAACTATGACAAAGGATCGCAAACAAGCTCTTCTCAAACTGTTAAAAGAGGCGCCAAAAGCTCTCAATGGTCAAACCTTGGCTGAACACTTTCATGTTACGCGCCAAGTCATTGTACAGGACATCGCTATTCTCCGAGCAGATGGAGCTCCTATCCTATCCACCAATCGTGGCTATATCTACAAAGAAAATGATGCCAGCCCCTACGTGCACAAACTCTTTAAAGTGAAACATGAACTGGAAGAAATCGGTCAGGAACTTCTAGCTATTGTAGATAATGGCGGACGCGTTCAAAATATCTTAATCGATCATCCCGTTTATGGCGAAATTGAAACCCTACTCAAACTCACCTGCCGCCGAGATGTCCAGCACTTTCTGGAACAAGTCGAGAATTCAGACTTTAGACCCCTTTCTGAATTGACAGACGGCATCCATTACCACCTTGTTGAAGCCGAGACACAACAAGACCTCCACTATATCGAGGAGGCCTTGGATCAGTTAGGTTATTTAGTAAAAGACTAGAAAATTTCTTTTTCCCAGCCGTCCTCTGTGCGGTGGCGATAGAAGAACTCAGACTTGTCAGGTGCTTCCATCATTTCCATCAAAGGCAACATATCATAGGCCAGTTCCAAATTTGGAATCTGGTCTTTTTGTACCCAAGATACTTCTCCTTCATCTGAAGATTGGAGATTCCCAGTAAACTCTGTCGTCTTATAACAAAAAACGATGTAGCGCCCACCTGTATCTAAGGGCCAATTTTTAATGCCGACTAGTTGAGGATTCTGAATGGTCAGGCCAGTTTCTTCGTATATTTCACGAATGACAGACTCGGCAAAGGCCTCGCCATTCTCAACATGTCCTCCTGGAAAGGCATAGCCAGACCAGCGATTATTTTCGGGTGAACGATACTGCATCACCACGCTCTGGGTTTCGAGGTCTTCAATCAGACAGATATTGGTTAAAATAGTTGCTTGGGCACGGGACATAGCTTTGCTCGCTTTCTAAATATTTAAATATAGAAATCAATTATTTCTATATCATCAAAAGTGTCATAATCTAAGTCATAAATAAATGATATCTCAAAAGTACCATCTATTTCCGATGACTCATATTCAAATTCTGGATCTTCAGGTTCTTCGTAGAAAGGATTCTTGGTAACAATATTAAAGTCTATATTCACATCAATGCTTGCTATACACTTAATTTCATAAAAGTCATCTTCAAACGTGTATTTTTCAATCTCCACTTCTGTAATAGTTACGTATTCAAATTCTCCCCAACCTAAATCACCATACTTATTTTCAAAATCCATGTTTGGAAGTTCTGTTTTTAAGTATTCCTCTATTACATCACTAATTTCATAATCATTTTCTACAATTTTTAATAATTCAGAAATATCTGTGACTTTTCGCCTTTTAATTACGGAGGGTCTATTGTTTACTGATTGAGAAGATGCTCTCACAAAAGGTTTTACTACATCGTCGTTATTTAAAGAAGTAGATACTATTTTAGCAAAATCGAGTAATGTATCACTAATAGATTTAAATACTCGAGATGGTACTTCCTCTTGTGAGAAGTGTTTCATGAATTCCAGTTCATCCATTAAATAAAAATCTGCCCCAGTCTCATTTTTCATTTCCTCTATAAGTTCAATTCTTGGACCGATAATCTGATATTTCTCCTTACCATTTCCATCTTTTCCAACACAAACTTTATGGTTTAAATCGGTTTTACTATCCCGTTTACCATCAGAGGTCACAAAAATTACATTTTTGATTTTATCTTCCTTTGCTTTGATAATTATATCCTTCCAAATAATTAAATCTCCAAACTTCTGTTGGTACTTTATACCATTATAACTTCTTGATAATTTTTTATTAGCATCATTAAAACCAGGTGGTATCTCATTTTTATATCTTTCATCTCCTTCCTTTTCAATATTTATAATCGTATTTTGTTCATATCGCTCTCCTGTTTTACTTTGTATAATTTCAACCAATGCATTAAAAATATTAGTTTGGTTCTTACTTATTGAGGAAATCTTCTCAACTAATTTATTTTCTATATCAAGTTCTTTTGAGTTCAGTAAATCTGACAAATAAGTGATCAATTCTTTATTATCTTTATCATTTCTATACGAAAGACCTGAAAATAGTGTTTTTGCTGCTTCCGACTTCACTTTATTCCAATTCTTGCTAAAATTATTTTTAAATTTTGTTACGTTGACTTCATTTAATAATAACGCTTCAGATTTATGAAAGTGAAATTCTAAAGCTACAAGATATGGAATATAAATTTTATCTTGAATACTTTGAATTATCTCAAAATATTCTTTTGATGCTTCTGGTGTAAATCTAAATACATTAAGCAATGAGTTGGTATCAAACACAATAATTGTATTCTCACTTGTCATATTTTCTTTATTAAATGGTTCTCTGTAAAAACCATAAAATTCTTCTTTATAGTTCATCTTTTTCCTTTCTTTCCTACCCCAACGTTCTCACTTTGAGCATCATATCACGGATCTGAGCTGCTAGTTCAAAGTCAAGTACTTCGACGGCTTCTTGCATTTGTTTTTCGAGTTTTTTGACGAGTTCTTTGCGTTCTTGTTTATTGAGGCTATTGATATCGACTTCCTTGTCCTCTTCCTTGGCAACTGCCTTGGTTACAGCGATTAGATCACGGATTTCTTTTGAATTTTCCGACGGCGGACCGTTTCATCGATGGCACTTTGCATAGACTGAGTCATCGTGTCCGCATTCATGATAACATGTCCTTCGCTATTACGGGCCGCACGACCAATGGTCTGGATGAGACCGCGTTCGTTACGAAGGAAACTTTCCTTGTCAGCATCTAGAATAGCACCAATCTCACTTCGGGAACGTCAATCCCTTCACGGAGCAGGTTAATACCGACCAGTTGGGGATTCTGAATCGTTAGACCAGTTTCTTCATAAATCTCACGAATGACAGACTCAGCAAAGGCCTCGCCATTCTCAACATGTCCTCCTGGAAAGGCATAGCCAGACCAGCGATTGTTTTCGAGTGAACGATACTGCATCACCACGCGCTGGGTTTCGAGGTCTTCAATCAGACAGATATTGGTTAAAATAGTTGCTTGGGCACGGGACATAGATTTGCTCGCTTTCTAAGTTATTAAAATGTATCTTCGTTGTATTTTACTTCTGACTTCATGATAAAGGGATTGATCAATTCATGATGGTCATAAGTAGTACGGGCCAAAAAACCTCTAGCAATGATGATTTCCTTATCTTCTATACGATAGTCTATATTGATAGGGACGGCTGGATCCGAGATAACTGATAAAACAAAGAATGCTGCAAACCAAAGATAAAGTGCCACTAATCCACTAAATAATTGAAAAATGAGGTGATACCATTGAAAATCTCTTGTTCTATAAAAGATTCTCCAGGGATGGATTAGGAAGGTTAAACAAAGAATGAAAAACCAACTATTCCACAAAATCGGCGTAAAAGATAGTCCAAAAACCAGCAACACCAAATGAAGAACCACAAAGGTCAGCAAAGCCAAATAAAGTGTCTTAAACGAAATTAACTTAGTTAGATTTTCTTTTGTCATGATTATTCCTCTTTTTGTCCTTATATTTCAAAATGACCATTAATATCGCTGGAATGATGAAAAAGATCAGATAGGTAGCAATTGGAAGCCAGATGTAGTGATAATCGATAGATAATAGGGAAGGAATTTTTTTAACATTTCTCCCTTTCACCCCAACAAGTAAGTGGAGGAGAAAAATAGGTCCGTTTATGAATAGAAAAGTTTTTAAAAATCCTTGTACTGAAGCCTTATTGCTAAAACCATCTCTAAAAATACCTTGATAGAATGTGTGCACCAAAAAGACAAAATTCATAATAATTGGCAAGAGATAGGACATTTCTTGATATGATTTCGGGATAAGTGACGTCCCGAACAATACATACATGATACCAAAAATAGATAATAATATTATACCACCATCCATAAAAGAAGCAATCTTTGAATGTCTTTCCTGCCACAATTGGACGTGAGCTATCAAAGAATACTTTTTATGGATTTTTCTCATTTGTCTGTTCTGTTGTTTGATCTTCTTTTGTCTCTTAGTCTTTCGTTCCATTTACGCCTCCTTCTGCTCTTTTCTATCCGTATAATCAAAAGCAAAATGCCCAGCCCCAAGAAAAAGAAAAAGAGATAACTTACAATAGGGACCCAGACATATGCTGGATCCATAGAAATTATGGGAGGGAAATTCGTTGACTTACGACGTCCTAGCCAATTCAGACCTACCAAGAGATGAAAGGGAAAAAGAAGACCATTAAACCCAATAAATCCCCATGAAAAGTAACGCCATTTCTGAAGTTTATCACTACTAAAACGAAAGACAAGGAAATAGGTTGATAAGATCAGAAGGATAAGATTGAAGCTTAAGGGGGAAAGATAGTTTATGTTCGGTAATAGGTAACTAATGTAAGAGGCGGCAAGAAATGATACAAACATAGATCCAAATAACACACTCGTATCCAAAAGTTGAGCAATCCTTCTGTGCCTTTCCATCCAAAGAAAAATCCTATTAGTCCAAGAAGACTTTTCTTTTGTCTTGTACTTCATTTGTCTACTCATCTTCATTTTCATCTACTCCTTTTTTTGAGCCTTTAGAGAGAAAGAAGATTGCCAAAGTTAACATCAAGACCAGAAGGTAGACGACAATAGGAAACCAGATATAGGATGACTCCAGTGAAAACAAAGGTGAGAGAACAACTCTTCCTCTTTTTCTGACGCCAATCAGTTGAAAAATGAAGCTAAGGACATTGATATAAATAAAGGGTTCACAGAATTTTTTAAGGGTCTTTTCTTTTTTTGTTTTCACTGGTAAAAAGAAAGCATAGAGTCTATAACCCAAGATAAAAAGATTTAATTGCAAGGGAAACAAGAGTTCTCTGTACCGAAAATCAGCTGGAATGCTTTTGTTCTGTGATGTTGTGAATTCTATAACTAGGAACAAGATGATATAAAAGACAATATCAAGCATAAATTTGACAAATCGATGCCCTTGTAACCAAAAACGAACAGAATCTAAGCCCGATGACTTCTTATACTTCTTCTCTTTCAAATTCATAATAACTTCCCTCTATTTAAAATATATTCTAAAACGTAAAGGTGGTATAGGTTCAAAGTTAAATTTTAAGATTTAAAATTTTCCAATTTAGTCTGCAATATCTATTTTAATCTCACTAAATTCTCTAAAATACCTTCTGCTTTAAGTTATTCTCAACTTAACGATAAGGAATTTTCGAACTTTCTATCTCTATATCAGGATTAGCAAGTTTGAGATAAGGAGCAATATAATCTGCATCCGTAACCTTTGGCCCTAGAATAACTTTTGAGTATTTCAAAGGAGCCAGATTAATGTATACAAATAAATCATATCTGCCATTATCTTTTGGGTTTAATACGATATACTTCCTAAAATCATTATAGTTAACTTTATCAAAAATTTCTAACCCAATTTCTTCTTTCTTAAAGTACTTATCATTTGATGAATCATTAGCATCTCTTTTAATAATATTTTGTATAGCTGTATCATCTAAATTAATTAAAATACGATACTCCATTTCATACTCATAGTCTTTAACTTTGAAAAGGTAAGAAATCTTCTTCAATTTCTCAGCAAAACTTATCAATTCTTTTTCAGCTTCCAGGTCTTGCAATTTTTCAAATAGCTGTTTTAAATCATCAAGAGATTTACCAACATCTGTTTCATCTTTATTCTCTGACATTAAATCTAAATAATGAACTTTAACAAACTCTATCGATTTATGAGCAACTATATCTTCAAGATAAGACAGTTCATATTCAAGAAATGCTCCCTGAGATGAATCTGCATATTCCTTCCACATTGGTAAACTATCAGATACCGTGGTTAGAGAAGATATAAAAACATTGGAAGTTTGATATTGTTTGAAAAACGTATTATCTATACCCAAATAATCATATATTACTCTTCCTTCCATCGGGTCGTTTAACTGTTTTAGATTAGTAAGTCGTAAAAATGGAGGTTGAGTTTCAGAATTATTTTCATTTTTCAAGTCAGCTTTTATGAGAAAATTTGTTAGAGTATCAATCTTAGTATAATGTCCAAAGGAACCTATTTCTTTCAACTCATTTGCATCAACAGTCAATTTAGAACGAATATAGTATATAATCTTGTCCGCTTGTTCTAAAAGTTGTTCAGCATCAAATGCTGAGATAGATTCTGGGTTACTTTTCTCATTTAAATAATCGTTATCATATTTCTCAATTATCTTAATAGCTTGATTTCGGATGATATCCGAATCATTTTCTTCTGCTATCTTTCGAACAACATCAATCGAATTTGTAATTACAACATCAAAGTATCTTGACACAAAATCTAGGTAGTCATCAACATATTCAGCTTGAGGATTCTCCATGAAATAGTTATTTATTATCTTTAAATGCTCAAATTGAAAAATTAAAACAAGCTTATCTAATCTAAAATACCAAAAAATACTATCTTCAAAAATACTATCTTCAAAAATACTATTTTCGAATAAAAACTTGATGAATGATTCTAATTCCCTCTTAAAGTAGTTTCTTCTTTCTTCTGGTAAACTTTTTTGTCTAAATAGTTGAAGAAAAACCGAAAGTAAGTCCGAAATAGAGTATTCTCCATCCTCTATATTTTCTTCTAATATTAAATCAAGGATTTTAAAGAAATAACTATCATTTTCAAACAGTTTAGAATATTCTTCATATCTTTCAGTTTCAAATAAATAATAATAAAGAGAATCTAAATAACTAAAGCGTACACTCCAACTATATACTTGTGAATTATTTGATAGTATTTTATTTATGGACTCTAAAATCTTTTTTTGGATAATTTTATCAATCTTCTCTTCAAAATCTCTAAAAATATAAAGAACAGGTTCAACATATTTCAATTGTTCTTCTTCAGATAATTTTAAATATTGATTTATAAAATTTTCAAGTTCGGATTTCAGTTTTTCTTCATCCAAGGAATCAAAATGATCTTCTAATTCAGATTTACTAAATTTACCTGTAAAATAATTTAACTCTTCCATTTTATCTCCTACTAACAACCTATCCCAACGCCTTGACTTCCAACATCATATCACGTATCTGTGCTGCTAGTTCAAAGTCAAGCACTTCGACGGCTTCTTGCATTTGTTTCTCCAGTTTCTTGACGAGTTCTTTGCGTTCTTGTTTGTTAAGGCTATTGATATCGACTTCCTTATCCTCTTCCTTGGCAACTGCCTTAGTTACAGCAATCAGGTCACGGATTTCTTTCTTGATTGTCTGAGGTACAATACCATGTTCTTCATTATAAGCCATCTGGATTTTGCGACGACGGGCCGTCTCATCAATGGCACGTTGCATAGATTGAGTCATCGTGTCCGCATACATAATCACATGCCCTTCGCTGTTACGAGCAGCACGTCCAATGGTCTGGATTAAGCCACGTTCGTTACGTAGAAAACCTTCCTTATCAGCATCTAGAATGGCAACCAAACTCACTTCAGGAACGTCAATCCCTTCACGAAGAAGGTTAATTCCGACCAAGACATCAAAGACACCCAAACGTAGGTCACGGATAATCTCCGTTCGTTCCAAGGTCTTAATATCCGAGTGCATGTACTTGACCTTGATGCCCATTTCTTTGAAGTAGTCGGTCAAGTCTTCTGCCATTTTCTTAGTCAAAGTGGTGATAAAGGTCCGTTCATTCTTTTCAACACGGGCATTGATTTCGCCTAGGAGGTCATCAATCTGTCCCATAGTTGGACGAACTTCCACTTCTGGGTCTAGAAGCCCCGTCGGACGAATGATTTGCTCAATCACTGTCTCGGTCTGTTCGTTTTCATAGTCACCAGGTGTCGCTGAAACGTAAACAATCTGATGCACATGACTTTCAAACTCCTCACGACGGAGAGGGCGATTGTCCAAGGCAGACGGCAAACGGAAACCATAATTAACCAGCATTTCCTTACGCGAACGGTCTCCATTGTACATTCCCTTGATTTGCCCCATGGTCATGTGACTTTCATCAATCATAATCAAGAAATCATCTGGGAAGAAGTCGAGAAGCGTATAAGGAGGCTCTCCTTCGCTACGACCATCCATGTGACGAGAGTAGTTCTCAACCCCATTTGTATAGCCCATCTCACGTAACATTTCAATATCATACTCTGTCCGCTGTTTCAAACGCTGGGCTTCTAGCAGTTTGCCTTCCTTCTCAAATATGGCTAACTGCTCTTCTAATTCTGCCTGAATCTTGGCAATCGCAACTTCCATGTGGTCGTCATTGGTCACAAAGTGAGTGGCAGGGAAAATCGCCAAATGATCCACTTCTCCCAATACCTGACCTGTCAAAGCCTCAACTTCACGGATACGGTCAATCTCATCCCCGAAAAACTCTACTCGAAAAGCGTGTTCATCACGGGAAGCTGGGAAAATCTCCACCACATCCCCACGCACGCGAAATCTTCCCCGTTGGAAATCAATATCATTACGTTCAAACTGAATATCGACCAAGTCATTCAAAAGTTTATCACGAGAAATCTCAAGACCTGGACGAAGACTAACCACGCTATCAGAGTATTCCTTAGGCGAACCCAAACCATAGATACAAGAGACTGAAGCCACAACGATGACATCATTGCGCTCCAGAAGTGCTGAAGTCGCTGAGTGACGGAGCTTGTCAATCTCATCATTGACCGAGCTATCCTTTTCAATATAAGTATCACTCGAAGGGACATAGGCCTCAGGTTGATAATAATCATAGTAGGATACGAAGTACTCAACAGCATTTTCAGGGAAAAATTCCTTAAACTCCCCATAGAGCTGACCAGCTAGGGTTTTGTTATGGGCAATGACCAGAGTTGGTTTGTTGACTTTGGAAATGACCTGACTCATGGTATAGGTCTTCCCTGTACCCGTCGCCCCCATCAGAATCTGAGCCTTTTCTCCACCCTCGATATTGTCAACCAACTGCTCAATCGCTTGGGGTTGATCTCCTGAAGGTTCATATTTTGATACTAGTTTAAATTTATTATCTGTAATTCGATTTATCATGATTGCCTCATCTGCATTTTTCTATCCTTCTATTTTACCATAAATTTACTTTTCAGACTCCTCTCTAAGTTGATAAGAGCAAGGATTCTATGTTACATTTTCTTACATAAAAACCATAAAATTTGCCTTTTCATTCATTTTCTGATATAATGGGAAAATATTCGGAAAAGGAGACTAAAAATGAAGAAAAAAATACTAGCATGTTTGCTCATTTTATTTCCCATTTTCTCACTAGGTATGGCAAAAGCTGATACTGTTAAGATTGTGTCTGATACAGCTTACGCACCTTTTGAGTTTAAAGATTCAGATCAAACCTATAAAGGGATTGATGTTGATATTATCAATAAAGTCGCAGAAATCAAAGGGTGGAACATCCAAATGTCTTATCCTGGCTTTGATGCAGCTGTAAATGCGGTGCAGTCAGGCCAAGCAGATGCTATTATGGCAGGTATGACAAAAACAAAAGAACGTGAAAATGTCTTTACCATGTCTGATACATATTATGATACAAAAGTTGTCATTGCTACCACAAAGGCAAATAAAATCACCAAATATGAGGAACTTAGCGGAAAAACAGTTGGAGTTAAGAACGGAACTGCCGCCCAACGTTTCCTCGAAAGTATCAAAGATAAATACGGTTTCTCTATTAAAACCTTTGATACAGGTGATTTGATGAATAACAGTCTAAGTGCTGGTGCTGTAAATGCCATCATGGATGATAAACCTGTTATTGAGTATGCGATTAACCAAGGACAAGATCTCAGCATCAATATGGATGGTGAGGCTGTTGGAAGCTTTGCCTTTGGTGTCAAGAAAGGAAGCAAGTATGAACACTTGGTTACCGAGTTTAACGAAGCCCTAGCACAAATGAAAAAGGATGGTAGCTTGGAGCAAATCATCCAAAAATGGACCGCTTCTACAACTACGGCAAGCCCAACGACAACTACTGCTGCTGGACAAAAAGCTACTCCAGTGAAAAGCAAGTACATTATTGCCAGCGACTCATCTTTTGCCCCATTCGTCTTTCAAAATTCAAGCAATCAATACACTGGTATTGATATGGACCTCATCAAGGCCATTGCCAAAGATCAAGGTTTTGAAATTGAAATTACCAACCCAGGATTTGACGCAGCAATCAGTGCTGTTCAAGCAGGACAAGCAGATGGTATCATTGCTGGTATGTCTGTAACAGATGCCCGTAAGGAAACCTTTGACTTCTCAGAATCATACTACACAGCAAATACGATTCTCGGTGTGAAAGAATCAAGCACAATTGCTTCTTATGAAGACCTCAAGGATAAAACTGTCGGTGTTAAAAACGGAACTGCCTCTCAAACCTTCCTTACTGAGAACCAAAGCAAATACGGTTATAAGATTAAAACCTTTGCAGATGGCGCATCAATGTATGACAGTCTGAATACTGGATCTATCGATGCCGTGATGGATGATGAGCCAGTTCTCAAATATTCTATCAGCCAAGGTCAAAAATTGAAAACACCAATCGCTGGAACTCCAATCGGTGAAACTGCCTTTGCGGTTAAAAAAGGAACAAATCCTGAATTGATCCAGATGTTCAATAACGGACTTGCGAACCTCAAAGCTAACGGAGAATTCCAAAAGATTCTTGACAAGTATCTAGCTAGCGAAACTTCAACTGACTCTACAAGTACGGTTGACGAAACTACTATCTGGGGCTTGCTTCAAAACAACTACAAACAACTTCTTAGTGGACTTGGAATCACTCTTGCTCTAGCTCTTATCTCATTTGCAATTGCCATTGTCATCGGGATTATCTTTGGTATGTTTAGCGTTAGTCCATACAAATCTCTTCGTCTAATCTCTGAGATTTTCGTTGATGTTATTCGCGGTATCCCATTGATGATTCTTGCAGCCTTCATTTTCTGGGGAATTCCAAACTTCATCGAGTCCATTACAGGCCAACAAAGTCCAATTAATGACTTTGTAGCTGGTACTATTGCCCTCTCACTCAATGCTGCTGCTTATATCGCTGAAATTGTTCGTGGTGGGATTCAAGCTGTTCCAGTTGGGCAAATGGAGGCCAGCCGCAGTCTTGGTATCTCTTATGGAAAAACCATGCGTAAGATTATCTTGCCACAAGCGACTAAATTGATGTTGCCAAACTTTGTCAACCAATTCGTTATCGCTCTCAAAGATACAACCATCGTGTCTGCTATCGGTCTGGTGGAACTTTTCCAAACTGGTAAGATCATCATCGCCCGTAACTACCAAAGTTTCAAGATGTATGCAATCCTTGCTATCTTCTATCTTGTAATTATCACGCTTTTGACTAGACTAGCGAAACGCTTAGAAAAGAGGATTCGATAATGGCAAAACTAAAAATTGATGTAAATGATTTGCATAAGTATTATGGAAAAAACGAAGTTTTAAAAGGAATTACAACTAAATTCTATGAAGGAGATGTTGTCTGCATCATCGGTCCTTCTGGTTCTGGTAAATCCACTTTCCTCCGTAGCCTTAACCTTCTCGAGGAGGTAACGAGTGGCCACATCACAGTGAATGGTTATGATTTGACTGAAAAATCAACCAATGTCGACCATGTTCGCGAAAACGTGGGAATGGTCTTCCAACACTTCAACCTCTTCCCACACATGTCCGTCCTAGAAAATATCACTTTTGCACCTATTGAACACAAACGGATGACCAAAGAAGAAGCTGAAAAATTGGGGATGGAGTTGCTTGAAAAGGTTGGACTAGCAGATAAAGCTAATGCCAACCCAGATAGCCTTTCAGGTGGTCAGAAACAACGTGTAGCTATCGCGCGTGGACTTGCCATGAATCCTGATATCATGCTCTTTGATGAGCCAACTTCCGCTCTGGACCCTGAAATGGTTGGAGATGTACTGAATGTTATGAAGGAATTGGCGGAACAAGGCATGACCATGATTATCGTAACCCATGAGATGGGATTTGCTCGTCAGGTGGCTAACCGTGTTATCTTTACGGCTGATGGTGAATTCCTAGAAGATGGAACTCCAGATCAAATCTTTGACAACCCGCAACACCCTCGTCTAAAAGAGTTCTTGGACAAGGTCTTAAATGTATAAAACAAAACTGTAAGGTTCTCCTTACAGTTTTTTAATTGCGTATTGGATTTTTTGTTTTTTTTGAAAATTATGATAAAATAAAAACTATGATAATGAGGAAATCTCATCCCTAGTCCAACTAGGAAAAAATATAGAAATTAGGTAGCTAGATGTCATCAAAGGTTATTGTTACAATTTTCGGTGCGAGTGGAGATTTAGCTAAACGCAAACTCTACCCTTCCCTTTTCAGACTCTATAAATCAGGCAATCTCTCTGAGCATTTTGCTGTTATTGGAACAGCTCGTAGACCTTGGAGTAAGGAATATTTTGAATCTGTAGTTGTTGAGTCCATCCTTGATTTGGCAGATAGTACCGAGCAAGCCCAAGAATTTGCTAGCCACTTCTACTATCAAAGCCATGATGTGAACGATACGGAACATTACATTGCTTTGCGCCAATTACAAGCTGAGCTTAACGAAAAATACCAAGCTGAACACAATAAGCTCTTCTTCTTGTCTATGGCACCTCAGTTCTTTGGAACTATTGCCAAGCACCTCAAATCTGAAAACATTGTTGATGGCAAAGGTTTTGAGCGCTTGATCGTTGAGAAACCATTTGGTACAGACTACGAAACAGCTAGCAAACTCAACGAAGATCTCCTTGCGGCCTTTGATGAGGAGCAAATCTACCGTATCGACCATTACCTAGGTAAAGAGATGATTCAGAGTATCTTTGCTGTTCGTTTTGCCAACATGATCTTTGAGAATGTTTGGAATCGCGAACACATCGATAATGTTCAGATTACCTTTGCAGAGCGCTTGGGTGTAGAAGAACGTGGTGGCTACTATGATCAATCTGGTGCCCTTCGTGATATGGTGCAAAACCATACTCTCCAACTTCTTTCTCTTCTAGCCATGGACAAACCAGCTAGCTTTACAAAAGATGAGATTCGTGCTGAAAAGATAAAGGTCTTTAAAAACCTCTATCATCCAACTGAGGAAGAATTGAAAGAACAGTTTATCCGTGGTCAGTATCGCTCTGGTAAAATCGATGGCATGAAATACATTTCCTATCGTAGCGAGCCAAACGTCGATCCTGAATCTACAACAGAAACCTTTGCATCTGGTGCCTTCTTTGTAGACAGCGATCGTTTCCGCGGTGTTCCCTTCTTTTTCCGTACTGGTAAACGTCTGACTGAAAAAGGAACTCATGTCAATATCGTCTTTAAGCAAATGGACTCTATCTTTGGAGAACCATTAGCACCAAATATCTTGACCATCTATATCCAACCAACTGAAGGATTCTCTCTCAGCCTCAATGGGAAGCAAGTCGGTGAAGAATTCAACCTGGCACCAAGCTCTCTGGATTACCGTACAGATGCTACTGCTACTGGGGCCTCACCAGATCCTTATGAGAAATTAATCTACGATGTCTTGAATAACAACTCTACCAACTTTAGCCACTGGGATGAGGTAAGTGCTTCATGGAAATTGATTGACCGTATCGAAAAGCTCTGGGCTGAAAACGGAGCTCCACTCTACGATTATAAATCTGGGAGCATGGGGCCACAAGCTAGCTTTGACTTACTTGAAAAGTATGGAGCTAAATGGACCTGGCAACCAGATATCGCCTATCGTGAAGAGGGCCGTTTAGAATAGCAAAAATATCCTGCAAGATGACTTGCAGGATATTTATTTTGTATTAAATCAATCCTTCTAAGAGACCCTTCATAAAGTTTTCTGAGTTAAATTCCCCGATATCATCGATTTTTTCACCGAAACCAATCAATTTTACTGGGATATTGAGTTCTTCGCGGATAGCCAGAACAACACCACCTCGGGCAGTTCCGTCAATTTTTGTCAAAACAATTCCAGTCAATGGTGTTATCTTCGAAAATTCCTTAGCTTGTACCAGAGCGTTCTGTCCAGTTGAAGCATCGAGTGCTAAGAAGGTTTCATGTGGCGCCTCTGGCACGACACGCTTGATGATGCGACCAATCTTTTCCAACTCAGCCATAAGGTTGTCCTTGTTTTGCAGACGACCTGCTGTATCAATCATGAGAATATCAATCCCTTCAGCTACAGCACGTTCCATCCCATCAAAGACCACACTAGCAGGGTCAGCCTTTTCTGGTCCCGTCACAACAGGAACATCCACACGTCGACCCCATTCAGCTAGCTGGGCCACAGCACCCGCACGGAAGGTATCTGCTGCAACCAGCATGACTTTCTTGCCAGCTTGATTGTAGCGATGAGCCAATTTCCCGATAGAAGTTGTCTTCCCAACACCATTAACACCAACAAAGAGCATGACGGTCAAACCATCTTGGAAGTGGATTTGTTCATCGTAGTTGCCATCCTTCTCATAAAGTTCAACCAATTTCTCGATAATAACACGACGAAGTGCGTCAGGCTTCTTAGCGTTTTCGAGTTTAGCTTCATAGCGTAGTTCTTCTGTTAAGTTTGAAGCGACCTGCACACCGACGTCGCTCATGATGAGCAGTTCTTCCAATTCCTCGAAGAATTCTTCATCGACAGAACGGAAGTTGGCAAAGAAGGCATTCAAACGAGCACCGAATCCTGTACGGGTTTTCTTGAGACTGCGGTCATATTTTTCCTGTACGGTTTCTTCAACCTGAGGAAGTTCTTCTTCTACTACTTCAGAAGCTAACCCTTCTTCGAACTCTACAGTTTCTTGGTTCTCTTCTTCTAGAATTTCTTCCGGCTCTTGGAATTGTTCCAATTCATCAGATTCTAGCTCAACCTCTTCCTGAGCAGTTTCTTCGACTGCTTCTGGTTCAATCACTTCTTCTGTTGAGACTTGAGGAATTTCTTCTTGAGCGGGTGTTTCTTCCACTTTGTCTCTTGCTGTCTCTTCCTGAGAAGTTTCTTCGACTGCCGTTTGGTTCTCTTCAACCTCTTCTGACAAATCAAGATTTTCCAGTGCTTCTTTTACAATATCTTCGATTTTCGGCTCTTCTTTTTTTCCGAATAGACGGTCAAATAATCCCATATTTTAGTTCTCCTTTAGCACGTATTCTTCGATAGCCCAGGCAACGGCTTCCTCGTCGTTGGTCATTGGGGTAATCACATTGGCAACTTCCTTAACTGCTGGAACAGCATTTTGCATAGCAACTCCCAGACCTGCCCATTCAATCATGGAAAGGTCATTGGCCTCGTCCCCACAAGCCATGACTTGACTTTGGTCGATTCCCAAGTGTTTAATTAATTTCGCTAAACCTGTTGCCTTGTGGACGTTTTTCGGCGACCATTCCAATAAGAGTTCACGCGATTTGAAGATTTCATATTGGTCAAACAATTCTGGAGAAATCTGTTGAATCGCTGCATCCAAAGGTTCTTGGGCAAAAGCAGTCACGCATTTATTATACGTCATCTGACTAGATAGATCTTCAAAAGCGACAGGTACGAAAGTCAGGGCTGGGTTGAACTTAGCATAGAGACTTTCTTGGTCTGACTGGATTTGATAGACGGTTCCTTCTGAAATAGCATCTAACGGTAATCCGAGTTTTTCAGTTTCCTCGTACAAGCGTGCCACATCGTCGATTGAAAAGACGGTTTTATCGAGAATCTCCCCTGTATTTTTCTGTACTAGACCACCATTAAAGGTGATGGTGTACTCATCCTCCTGACCATCAGTCCCTAGCTCATGGAGAAAGAAATCCATAGCCTTCAGAGGACGTCCCGTTGTCAGAACGACCTTGATGTCACGGTCACGCGCAGCTTTGAGGACCGCCTTGGTACGATCTGTCAGCTTTTTATCCGTTGTCAGCAAAGTACCGTCCAAATCCAGTGCAATCAATTTAATATCTGCCATTACAAACCCTCCATATAAGCCATCACTGATTGGTCCTTATGGTGGCCAATCACTGCTTCTGCTAATTCTAAAATTTCTGGTCGCGCATTTTCAGGAGCGATGGGGTGCCCCACTACCTGCATCATGTGAAGGTCATTGAGATTATCGCCAAAAGCCATAACCTGATCCATGGTCAGACCAAGTTTTTTTGCCAGCTCAACAATAGCTACACCCTTATCAACATAGTCCAAGACAATATCAATGGATTCAAAACCAGTTGTCATGGCTTTCACACCAGGAACATTTTCATTTACCCAGGCCTCACCAGCTTCTATCGTATCTTCTGTGAAGTTAGTGGTGAATTTAAAAATCTCATCCGTGATCTCTTCCAAACGTGCTATTTTTTGAATATTTTCATTGTAGTGACTACTTAACTTAAGATAAGTTTCATCCACTGTGTCCAAAACATAACAAGCTTTTTTCCCAGTCAGTAGCATTTTTCTTTCATCAAAATAGGGTGATTTCTTTAAAGCTTCAAAAGTGCTCAAGTAAAAATCCCGAGACATAGTAGCCTCATACATATCCTCACCATGAAACTCAACATAGCTCCCATTTTCAGCTATAAAAATCACTTCATCACGCACATCTGCAAACAACTTTTTCAGGGACAGGATACCACGACCTGAAGCCACTGCAAAATAAATCCCCTTTTCCTTGTAGGAAACAAGTACGTTTTTGAGGCGTTTCATATCAAACCGACCCTCTCCATCTAGAAAGGTTCCATCCATATCGGTTGCTACAAGTTTAATCATAAAATCCTTCATTCTCCAATTGATAAATCTACCTTCTATTATACCATAGATAAGCTAAAAAAGGACTTGTACAGTAGGATTGGCAACTGTATTGCCGTGCTTTTTCGGTAAAACTTCAAAGGGCCTAAAAATTAGAATCGTAGAACTTTTTTCAGATAGTTTAAAAAGTTTGTATTCCCCTACCCTTTTCTCTATAATGGAGAGAAAGGAGATGACTATGACAGAAATAAAACATGAAATTGATGCTAACTTTACAGGCCGACTCAATATCCTACGCGCAGGTGTTCTAGGAGCCAATGATGGAATTATTTCCATTGCTGGAGTCGTTATCGGTGTTGCCAGTGCGACGAGCAATATCTGGATTATCTTTTTATCAGGTTTGGCCGCTATCCTCGCTGGCGCTTTTTCTATGGCAGGCGGCGAATATGTCTCTGTATCCACTCAGAAAGACACGGAAGAAGCCGCTGTTGCTAGAGAGCAATTACTCTTGGATAAAGACATCGAATCTGCAAAACAATCCCTCTATGCTGCTTACTTACAAAATGGTGAGTGTGAAACGTCAGCCCAACTCTTGACCAACAAGGCCTTTTTAAAGAATCCACTCAAAGCCTTGGTTGAGGAAAAATACGGTATCGAGTACGAAGAATTTACCAATCCTTGGCATGCTGCAATCTCTAGCTTTATCGCCTTTGTACTGGGAAGTCTTCCTCCCATGCTTTCGATCACTGTCTTTCCAAGTGATTATCGCATTCCTGCTACTGTTTTTATCGTTGCCCTTTCCCTTCTCGTCACTGGCTATACCAGTGCTAAACTAGGCAAGGCACCTACGAAAACTGCTATGATCCGTAACCTCTGTATCGGACTTCTCACCATGGGAGTGACTTACCTGTTTGGACAACTCTTCAGCATTTAAGATAAAGAAATACCTCGATGAATATCGAGGTATCTTTTTTTTACATTTGCACAATCTTGCGATAGCTTCTTGAGGTAATCATAAAGATTAAGACATAGACGATGAGGAAGATAGCACAGATGGATAAAGTGACAGTCAACATCATGGTCGCATCTAGCACCCCAATTACTTTTAGGATGAGGCTAAGCATATGATAGGCAAAGGCAAGGTGTAGGAAGGCAAAGAGCAATGGGAGGAAGAAAACAGTTAGGACCTGTTTATTGATGGTTTGCTTGATTTGCTTTTGATCGAGACCGACTTTTTGCAAAATGATAAAGCGTTCACGATCTTCATAGCCTTCAGAGATTTGTTTGTAGTAGATGACAAGAACCGTTCCCACCATAAAGATGATAGAGAGGAAGATACCGATGAAGAAAACTCCACCAAAGAGAGCACTCATCTGCGCACTACTATCAGCCAGATTGCTTCCGTAAACATAGCTTCCTTCTTTGTTTAGTTCTCTATTAAAGTTGTTAACGAATTTTGAATAGTCATCTGCAATTTTAAGCTGCTCTTCCTCACTAGCCGTTACATTCATACCACCATAGTATTGATTAAAGATGGAAGAATTAGGATGCTGGTCAAGAAAGGCTTTCAAGTCAGGAACAACCAAATAGTTATAATCCGAAGTTAGAATATTGTACTGATTTGGGACATGTTCAAGAATAAAATCTTTTTTGATTTCTTCTTTGATCGTGTAGGTCTGGTCATTCAGAGTCAGTTCTTTTTGACCTTGAAGTTGCTTGTTTTGAGCAAACAATCCAACTTCCTTACCTGAAAGTGCAAGTTTCTGTCCTGTCATATTCTCATAGTCTTTTTGGTCAAAGACCATAAAAATAGTTTTCGGTTGAACACGATTTTGACCTTTCTCAAAAATTGTCAATTTCGTACCTTCTTGATTTGCCACACCAAAGTTACTGTATGTAAGGACTTCTTTCTTTGTGACAGTCAATCCTTTTTCACTAGCATACTGGCTCAAGAGTTTTTCGATATCTTCTTTTTCAACATTCTGTCCTGTAATCCCAAAATCATGTGGATTCATGACCTTCTTGAAGTTTTCTGATGCCTTAAAGATACTTGTTGCAGCAGACATAGTCACTAAGACCATGGTTGAGAGAATAGCAATCGTCGCCAGACCAACCGCATTTTTCTTCATACGGAAAATGAGATTGGATACGGAAATCATGTTGTTGGGTTGGTAATAATAACGCTTGTTTTTCTTTAAGATTTGTAAGAAAACTGTAATCCCTGCATTGAAGAGAAGATAAGTTCCCAAAATTACTAACAAAACTGCTACGAAGAAAATCAGAACAGCAGAAAGTGGGTTTTCGACTGTTACTGCTAGATAGTAACCCGCTCCCAAACTAATCAGACCTAGAATGGTTTGGACACCTAAGAAACGTCCTTTTTTCTCACCACTGGCTTTTTCACGAGAGAGCTGAAGGGCATTCATGCGTGCGATGCGAAAGGCATTGATAAAAATTAGACCTAGGAAGATAACCCCAAAGACGATGAGAACTAGGATAAAGACAATTGGTTGGAAAGTCGAAACGAGCTCTACCTTCATATTCATTAACTTCAAAAGGAGGGCAAAGATTAGCTTATCAAAGAGAGCTCCTAGACCGAGACCAGCTGTCAAGGTTAAGGAACCAAAAATAAGAAGCTCCTTAAAAACCATACTGATCAAATGGCGCTTTTCAAGCCCCAGCATACCATATACACCCAACTCCTTGGAACGGTTCTTCATGACAAAACTATTGGCATAAAGGACAATAATTCCAGAAGCGATGGTAACAACCACCATACCGAGAGCGAGGGTCATAGAGATAGTTTCTCCCCCTCGTATCTTGCCAATATTAGGATTAAGTGACAGTGAGTAAAAGAGATAGGTGATGGTCACTGCTAAGAGAACAGCAAGGGCAAAGGGATAGTAGAGTTTGCGGTTTTTAATCAAGTTGGATGCCGCTAACTTATTGGTTAATCGGAACATACTAATTCACCTCGCTTGCCATAACAGTCAAAGTATCAGAGATTTCTTGGAACATCTGACGCTCTGTCTTGTCTCCACGGTAAATTTGGTTGTAAAGAATGCCGTCCTTGATAAAGAGAACTCGCTTGGCCCTGCTGGCTGCTGCCGTTGAGTGGGTTACCATAAGAATAGTTTGACCGCGTTCATTGATTTCATCAAATACATCGAGTAAGGCTGCAGATGACTTGGAGTCAAGGGCTCCTGTTGGCTCATCCGCAAGGAGAATTTCAGGTTCTGTGATGATGGCGCGTGCTACTGCTACCCGCTGTTTTTGACCTCCTGAGATCTCGTAAGGGTACTTCTCTTGCAATTGGTTGATGCCCAGATTTTCAGCGGTTACTACCAATTTCTTCATCATCTCTGTGATAGATTTTCGTGATAATACTAGCGGAAGCAAGATATTGTCCTTAACAGACAGGGTATCTAGCAAGTTAAAGTCTTGGAAGACAAATCCCAACTTTTCCCGACGGAAACTCGAAGCCTGTGAATTTTTAATAGTGGCTGTGTCTGTTCCGTTTAGGTAAACCTGGCCTCGAGTTGGTTTATCCAGCATAGCTAGGATGTTGAGCAGGGTTGACTTTCCTGAACCAGACTCACCCATGATGGCAACGTAGTCACCCTTTTCTACGGTAAAGTGAATATCTTTGAGTGCTTCGACTTGGTTTCCTTGGAAACGTGTTTTGTAGATTTTTTGAACGTGTTTTACATCTAAAAGTGTCATGATTTTCTCCTTCTTAATATCCCATCATTTGAAACTGTGCTTGCATCATAGCGCATCCCAGTTGAACACGCTCGATATCTTTTTGACTTGGTTTTCTTGTTTTCTTTTGTAAAATTCTTTTCATGGTTTTGCTCCTTTATTCTTTATGAGTCTAGTTTATCGCAAAAAAAGATGGCTTGCCATAACCTAACCTTACAAAAGAGACTTTAATCTTACATTTTTGTAAGATTGAAGAATATCAAGCAATTTCGCTATCAATATTTTACCATAAAAGAAAGGCAAGAAGAAAACCCTTGCGGATGCAAGGGTTAGGATTCACTACTTTTTCTAATTTCTTCAAGAAACAAGGAAATCATCTATAAACTATTTCCAAATCCGACTCACCAAAACCAGCCATCATTGTCTTCAATGGCTTGGGCTTCCTTGCGTTTGCGTGGTCCTGTTCCGTACATTTCGGCTTCTATGTCTTCCTTGGTTGGTAAGATAGAGGCAAGGATGATGTAAATAATCACACCAATTCCAAAATTTGCCACGGTAAAAATGGCGAAGAGAAAGCGGACTAGGGTTACATCAAAATTCCACTTGTCTGATAGACCAGCTAAAACTCCTGACACCATACGATTTCGTCTCATTTTATAAAATTTTGTATTCATGATTGTTTCCTCTTTCGGTATTCTTACAAGTAGTATAGCATGAAACAGGTTCACAAACATCAGTCCTTAGGCCGATTTAAGATGACGAGTTTGCCACGGCAGACGCCACAGCGATAGCGTTTTGTATCAACCTTCCTCTTGCGTTGATAGCGTTGCTGGCAGTATTGGCACTGATAGACCAGGAAATTACTTTGGTCTTTCAAATGGGGAACAAAGCGCAGTCCATCCACTTCTTTCAAAAGTTCTTTAAAATCTCGGTCCTTATGTCGATAACCCTTTTTCTGAAAATAAAGGTGATAGTGACAGAGTTCATGGCGCACGATTTTGCGAAAGACTTCCAAACCTAGTTCATTATAAACCTTGGGATTAAAGTCCAAATGCCCATCCTTGGGGAAAAATCGTCCACCTGTCGTTCGCAGACGAGAATTCCACTGGGCTTGGTGGGTAAAAGGTCTACCAAAGTCTTCGAGGGAAACAGACTGAACGTACTCAGTCAGTTTCATCTGGAGCTAAGAGCGACAGATTGACTTTTTCACGTTCGGTATCGATTTTCTTGACCCAAACCGTTACCAAATCTCCGACTGATACCACTTGGCTGGGATGTTTGATAAATTTACGACTCATATGGGAAATATGAATCAAGCCGTCCTCGTGAATCCCGATATCAACGAAGGCACCGAAGTCAACGACATTCCGCACCACACCTTCCAGTTTCTGGCCGACTTTTAAATCCTTGATATCCAAGACATCTTGACGAAGCACAGGTGCGTCAAAGGAATCACGGAAATCTCGACCTGGTTTGAGAAGATCAGCAATGATATCTTTAAGGGTTTCTGGACCAAGTTCTAGTTCTTGCGCCATTTCTTTGACTGAAAGGGACTTGAGTTTGCTTTGAGCTTCTTCATTCAAGTCCTTGATATCCAAGCGTTTGAAGAGTTCCTTAACCGCAGCATAGTTTTCTGGGTGAACTCCAGTATTATCAAGAATATTGCTACTTTCCGGAATACGGAGGAAACCTGCAGCTTGCTCAAAGGCTTTGGCACCTAAACGAGGAACATTTTTGATTTGTGCGCGTGAAGTGATTTTCCCTTCTTCCTCACGGTATTTGACAATATTTTCAGAAATAGTTTTATTGAGTCCAGCTACGTGGGAGAGAAGTGCTGGGCTAGCTGTATTGACATTGACACCAACTTGGTTGACTACGGTATCGACGACAAAGTCCAGACTTTCAGACAGTTTCTTCTGACTGACATCGTGCTGGTATTGACCGACACCGATTGACTTGGGATCAATTTTGACCAATTCAGCAAGAGGATCTTGCAAGCGACGGGCGATTGAGATAGCAGAGCGCTTTTCAACGGTCAAGTCTGGAAACTCCTGACGAGCTAGTTCACTAGCAGAATAGACTGAAGCACCACTTTCATTGACGATAACATAGCTGACTTCTGGAAAATCTTTAAGAACTTCCGCCACAAAGGCTTCACTTTCACGACTAGCCGTTCCATTTCCGATAGCAATAATTTCCACGCCATACTGGCCAATCAAGTCGGCTAAGTCTCGCTTGGCTTCTTCGATTTGACGAGCTGATGCTGGTTTGACAGGATAAATAACCTGTGTCGTCAGCATTTTCCCTGTTGCATCAACGACAGCAAGTTTGGCACCTGTACGAAAAGCAGGGTCAAAGCCTAGAACCACGCGCCCTTTCAGCGGAGCAACCAAGAGAAGATTGCGCAGATTGTCAGAAAAGAGTTGGATAGCTCCTTCTTCTGCTTTCTCAGTCAATTCTGTCCGAATGCGTCGTTCGATAGCAGGCAAGACCTTTTTCTTAACTGACTGTTGAACAACTTCATCTATATAGGCATTTTTCACCTTGAAACGGGCAGCAAAGAAAGATAAGATACGGTCCGTCGCATGTTCAAAGCCGACCTTCAAAATCCCTAGTTTCTCCCCACGATTGAGTGCCAAGGTACGATAACCTTGCATGTTGCCAACTGTCTCTGAAAAATCATAATAAATCTGAAAAACTTGTTTTTCATCAAGACTTTCATCTTTGACTTGCGAAGTGATTTTAGAGTGTCTCAGCACTTCCTGATAGGTCATAGCACGTAGATTGACATCTTCAGATAGGGCTTCTACCAAGATATCAACTGCACCAGCCAAAGCTTCTTGACCAGTCGCAAATCCTTCACAGACAAACTTCTCAGCTTCTTTCTCTAAGCCAGTTACATTTTGCAAAATCAAGCGAGCAAGAGGAAAGAGTCCAGCTTCTCGGGCAATAGTTGCCTTGGTTCGACGTTTTTCCTTATAAGGAAGATAGAGTTCTTCAACGTCTGCTAATTTTTCAGCTGCCAAAATAGCGGCTTCCAATTCCTTGGTTAGTTTGCCTTGTTCTTGTATCTTAGCTAAGACAGCTTCTTTACGGTCGTTGAGATTTGTCAGACTTTTATCCAAGTCGATAATGGCCTTAATCGCCACCTCATCCAGACTACCAGTCATGTCCTTTCGATATCGCGCGATGAAGGGAATTGTCGCCCCCTCAGCCGTCAAACTTAGAACAGTATCGATTTGCTTTAAGGTTACTCCCAAATCTTGGGAGATTTTTTCATATTTTTTATCCATAAATCTATTATACCATAAGGAACAGCCCTTGTTTCGCCCTACCCTTTTTTACCTCTTTGATTATCAAAATAATCCCTTTTCAAGAAAATAATAGTATAATAGAGGTAGAATGTAGAAAAGAGGTAGGCCCATGGCTGTTAAATTTACAAAAACGGATGACTTGGACAAGATGTTTGAAGAATTCGCAAAACTTCCTGACTTAACACAAGTCACTTTTCCAGATGACAAAGATAAAAAAGAAAAAGTTGAGAAGAAAAAATAGATGACGATTTTCCAATCTCTTCCTCCTAGTGTATTACAAGCGGGAGCTATTTTTCTCTCCATCATGATTGAAGCCCTTCCTTTTGTCTTGATTGGGAGTCTCATTTCGGGATTGATTGAGGTCTATATCACACCTGATAAAGTTTATGAGTTTCTCCCTCGCAATCGTTGGGGGAGGATCTTTTTTGGTACCTTCATTGGCTTTCTCTTTCCTTCTTGCGAATGTGGTATCGTTCCGATTATCAATCGTTTTCTGGAAAAGAAAGTGCCCAGCTACACAGCGGTTCCTTTTCTGGTGACTGCTCCCATCATCAATCCTATCGTTCTTTTCGCCACATATTCTGCCTTTGGAAATTCAATAAAACTTGCCTTCTTGCGAGCTCTGGGAGCTATTGTGATTGCTTTGATTCTGGGGATTTTCCTAGGATTTTTCTGGAAGGAACCCATTCAAAAAGAGAATCCTATCGCTTGCCATGAACATGACTTTTCACACTTGGGTCCCGCTAGAAAAGTGTTTCAGATCTTTATACAAGCTATTGATGAGTTTTTCGATATGGGGCGTTACTTGGTCTTTGGCTGTCTCTTTGCGGCTATCGTGCAGGTCTATGTCCCGACTCGGATCTTGACCTCTATCAGTGCAAGTCCAGTCCTTGCGATTCTCTTGCTCATGTTTCTAGCCTTTCTCCTCTCTCTTTGTAGCGAGGCGGACGCCTTTATCGGAGCTTCTCTCCTCTCGAGCTTCGGCCTAGCGCCAGTCCTTGCCTTTCTGATCATAGGCCCCATGCTTGATATCAAAAATCTCCTCATGATGAAACACTATCTCAAAGTGCGCTTCATCTGGCAATTTATGGGTATTGTGACAGTGCTTGTCTTGCTTTATTCTTACATGTTTGGAGTGTTGCTATGATGCGATTTTTCATTTTACTGGGTTATTTTGCCCTAACTCTGTATCTGCAGCTTTCTGGCAAGCTCAGTCACTACATTAACCTCCACTATTCCTATCTAGTCTATATTTCCATGCTCCTTTCTCTTCTATTGGCTCTGGTCCAATTCTATATCTGGATCAAGAAAATCAACTCTCGCAGCCATTTAGAAAGTCGTCGAGCTAGACGAATCAGCCTCCTTTTACTGTCACTACCTCTGTTGATTGGGGTTGCCTTTCCGACAGTAAGTTTGGACTCGAGAACCGTGTCTGCTAAGGGATACCATTTCCCACTTGCTGAGGGAATCGATACTGCTATTCAGGCAAGCGAAGGAACATCCAGTCAATACCTCAAACCCGATACCAGCACCTATTTTTCCAAATCTGCTTATGAAAAGGAAATGAGGTCTACAGCTGACAAATACCTCACCCAACCAACCATTCAAATCACTGATGAAAACTATATGGAGGTCATGGAAGTTCTCTATGACTACCCTCAAGAGTTTGAAGGAAAGAAAATCGAATTTACAGGCTTTGTCTATAACGATCCTAGCCATCCAGATAGCCAGTTCCTCTTTCGCTTTGGAATCATCCACTGTATCGCCGATTCTGGTGTATATGGACTCTTGACAAAGGGGAACTCACGCCAGTATCCTGACAATACTTGGATCACCGCTAGCGGAACCCTGACTCTCCACTACCATAAAGAGCTCAAACAAAAACTCCCAACACTAGAGGTTGAGAGTTTCACAAAAGTAGACAAACCAGAAAATCCTTATGTCTATCGCGTGTTTTAATAAAAAGTAGCCTGAACAGGCTACTTTTTTGTCCATTATATGAATTTCATTCTACCTACTCTTTCGAATTGATAGCAAACTCTCACTCTCCATCCTTCCAGTTCCGAGCAATCTCTTCGTCTTTCTGGAGTTGGTCTACCAATTCCTCTACGGAGTCAAATTTGACCATATCGCGAACACGGTCCAGCCAGTAGACCATGACTGTCTCACCGTAAATATCGTCTGAAAAGTCGAAAATATTGACTTCAAAACGTGGTTCTTCTCCATCGAAAGTAACATTTTTCCCAACACTTGCCATGCCACGATATCTCTGACGTTGCACTTCGATATCGACTACGTAAACACCGTCCGCTGGCATGTAAGTTCGGTCTCTTAGGACCAGATTGGCTGTTGGATAACCAATAGTCCGCCCACGAGCATTTCCATGAACGACCATTCCACGAGATGGGAGCGGAGTGCCGAGCAGATGCTTGACTTCCTTTACATCTCCATCAAGAATTGCCTGACGAATCCGTGTAGAACTAATCTTGCCCTTTTCATCCTCAACTGGAGGAACAATGATGATCTCTCCATCAAAATAGTCCTTCAGGTCATCCGCAGTTTTCTTATCTGAGCCAAAGGTATAGTCAAATCCTGCTACAATAATCGCTGGTTTTAAAGCTCGAACATAGGTATCAAAGAATTCTTGACCCGTTAGACTAGCAAATTTGCTACTAAAGTCAAGTAGGAAAAGAGCCTCTACTCCGTGCCACTTCATCTTGTGCTCTCGTTCCTCATGATTGACGATGTGAAGCATGAGTTCAGGTTGGTAAGGTTGTAAGGCAAGTTTTGGCGATTCTGTAAAGGTCATCACGACAACTGGCAGATAATCCTTCATCGAAGCCTTGCTGGCCACTTCAAAGAGTTTCTGATGTCCCTTGTGGATGCCATCAAAATAACCTAGTACAAGGACTGTTTTTCCCGGTACTGCAATGTCTTTTTCGTTCTTAATAGGTACTGTTGTAATCATGAAACTATTATATCATAGAGAAAGTCTTTTCGCTAAGAGGAAATCCCAAATATCGTTTTTTGCGCCTGAACTGACCGTAAGAGAAAATTTAGGGCTTTAGTTTTAAAAAATAGCACCTCCTAAGAGATGCTATCATTTGGTAACTAGTCTATTGTTTCTTCTAAATCTTTTAACTTAACCGAAACAATCTTAGAAACACCTGATTCTTGCATGGTCACTCCATAGATAGAATCCGCTGCCGCCATCGTCCCCTTACGGTGGGTTACGACGATGAACTGACTATCCTTGTCAAAGCGGTTAAGGTAATCCCCAAAACGTTTGACATTGGCTTCGTCTAGCGCAGCCTCTACCTCGTCCAAGATAACAAAAGGAATGGTCTTAACACGGATAATGGAGAAGAGCAGAGCCAGAGCAGATAGGGCTTTTTCACCACCACTCATGAGGTTGAGAGACTGGATTTTCTTACCTGGTGGTTGAACAGAAATCTCCACACCAGCTGTTAAAAGGTCACCCTCAGTTAATATCAAGTCTGCCTGACCTCCACCAAACATCTGTCTAAAGGTCACTTTAAAGGACTCACGAATCGCCTCAAAGGTTGATTTAAAGCGTTCCTTAACCTCATCATTCATCTCTGTGATGGTCTCAAGGAGCAGGTTTTTCGCAGACAAAATATCATCACGCTGGCTATTGAGGAAATCCAAACGATTGTGGACTTCTTCGTACTGTTCAATAGCATCCAAATTGACTGGACCGAGTGAGCGAATAGCTTTCTCAAGATCTTTAACCTCTTGCTCTGCCAGATTGAGATCTTCCAACTCATGTGCTTTTTCTAGAGCCTCAGTGTAGCTGATCTGGTACTGGTCAGTTAATTGAGCTTGTAGATAGCGCAAGCGTTCACTGACCTTTTCCTTTTTGGCTTCAGCACGTGTTTGTTTACGAATCCACTCTTCATTCTGCTGACGAGCCTGATCCAAATGGCTGGCAATATCATCCAGCTGACCCTCGATATCATCCAATTCAAACTGCTTGCGAATCAGACCTTGTTGAAGATTGGCTTTCTGAGTTTTGGCCTCTTCCACCTGCTGACTTAGCAAATCCGTATCCACTTTCTCAAGATTATCAACCTTTTCTTGGAGAAGGCGCTGAATTTCCTCTTGTTCGAGATCCAGATTATCCAATTCCTTACTTAGTCGTTCAATATCAGTCACTTCATACCGCTTTTGTCCTTGCAGTTCTGACTTAAGCAAGCGTGCTTGCGCTACTTGTTCCTGCAAGTTTTGATAACGTTCTTGAATAGCGTTTTTGTTAGACTTAATCTCTTCAATCTCAGCTTCCAGATTTTGCTTTTCACTGGCGATAGTTGCAAGGCGCTCTTGGCATTTTTCCTTGTCCGCTTGCCAATCTCCTTCAGATAGGCGATTTAATTCCTCTTCTTGAAGTTTCCAAAGCGTTTCCAGTTCTTCGACCTGCTGATTGGTTTGTTGATAAGCGAGGTACAAACCTTGCTCCTGAATACGAGCTTGCTCACCCTGAGATTTGATGGCTTCTAATCTTTCTGCCAATACCGCCATCTCATCTTGCAAGGTCTTCAAACTCGCTTCTTCTGACCGCAAGTCAGCTTCTTCTTCAGCAATTTCTTTTTGTAATTGTTCCAGCTCTGGCTTGATGAAAATACTGTTGTTTTGACGATTGGCACCACCCGCGTAGGAACCACCTGTACGCAATTCGGTACCATCAAGCGTCACCATACGAACCTGGTAACGAACTTGACGAGCTGCCGTACGGGCATGTTCTACGGTATCAAAGATAGCCGTTGTGGCTAGCAAGTTTTTGAAAATGGCTTCTAGTCTCTTATCAAACGACACCAACTCATCTGCCATTCCCAGAAATCCTGGACTTGCTGCGATAGCATCTTGATTCTGACTAGAAATCGTACGAGCTTTGATAGTCGTCAATGGAAGAAAGGTCGCACGACCAGCTCTATTGCGCTTGAGGAAATCAATCGCCTTTGTTGCCGCGTTTTCATCTTCTACGATGATATGCTGACTGCTAGCTCCAAGCGCAATCTCTAGGGCAGTTTGATAATGCACATCAAAGGTCAAATGTTCACTGACTGCACCAATGATCCCACCAAGACGGGCTTTTTCTTGAAGAACACTCTTAACACCCGCATAAAAATTACTATGATTTTTTAGGATGTTTTCCAAACTCTGGGCTCTAGCCTGCTTGTTTTTGAGACTGTCTAGACGATCAAAGAGTTGGCTCTGCTGGGCTTGGTAAGAAACTTTCTGCTCCTCTTGTTCCTTGGCACTAGCTTGGTAGTCAGCCAATAATTTCTGAACCTGCTCCTTGGCAGTTTCAAGCTCAGCCTGCTGTTGACTGGCCTTTTCTCTAGCTGTAGCCAGTTGTTCTTTCAGTTTCTCAAGTTGATCAGCTTGTTTTTGAGACTGCTGACGGCTGTTTTCCAACTCATTCTCGATGCGGGTCAGTTGGTTTGAGACATCCGCTTCTTCTTGTAAAAGCGCAACAAAACGTTCACGCAGGAGCTCGATCATTTGGTCAGGATCATCTGAAAATGCCAACAACTCCGCTTCTAAACGATTGAGTTCCTTGTTGTTTTCAGCTAGACTTTCCTCTAACTGTTCCAAGTTCGCTTCTTTTTCAGATTTTTCTTTACTCAGAGCCTTTCTCTTATCTTCCAAAGTCGCCAAACGGGTTTGTGCTTCTTGTTGATTGAGGGCTACCTGCTCAGATTCCAGTTTAGACAAGGCTAGTTTTCGCTCTAAGTCACTGATCAAACTAGTCAAATCCATTAAGCTCCCTTGGTCTTTAGCCATTTGAGCTTGGAGATCTTGGCGTTTCTTTTTAAGAGTTTGATTTTCCTCTTCTAACTCTTCACGTTTTTGGTAATAACTGGTCAAGAGTTCCTGAACCTGCGTTAGCTCGTCTTCTGTTAGCTCTAGTTCAGACTTGTTTTCCTTGATTTGAGCAATCAGTACATCCAAGTAAATCGCCTTGCGTTGACCATCCAAGTCGAGAAACTTGCGCGCATTCTCGGCTTGTTTTGCAAGGGGCTTGATTTGATTGTCCAATTCATAGATAATATCCTCTAAGCGGTCGAGATTGTCTTGAGTTTGTTGCAGTTTGCTTTCTGTTTCTTTTCGACGAGTCTTGTATTTTAAAACTCCAGCAGCTTCTTCAAAAATAGCACGGCGTTCTTCGGGTTTGGAGTTAAAAATTTCCTCAACCTTCCCTTGGGAAATGATGGAGAAGGAATCCCGACCCAAACCGGTATCCAAGAAGAGGTCATGAATATCACGCAAGCGAACTTTCTTGCCATCAATTCGATACTCGCTATCTCCACTACGGTAGATATGGCGTTCTACCTTAATGACTTGCCCTGCATCCTTAATAAAACCATCTTCATTGTCCAAGGTCACGACAACAGAGGCATAATTGAGTGGTTTGCGACTTTCAGTTCCAGCAAAGATAACGTCCGGCATCTTGCCACCACGAAGACTCTTGACACTAGACTCACCCAAGGCCCATCGCAAACTTTCTGTGATATTTGACTTCCCAGAACCATTGGGTCCAACGACAGCTGTCACGCCTTGGTCAAATACGACCTTGGTCTTGTCAGCAAAGGACTTGAATCCCTGAATCTCAATCTCCTTTAAATACATGAATCCAGCCCTTTCTCAACTGCATTTTTAGCGGCCTCTTGCTCAGCCAATTTTTTAGAACGACCTTGACCTTTTCCGATACTCTTGCCCTCAACCAGAACTTCTACATCAAAAACCTTGTCATGGGCAGGCCCCGTCTCAGAGGTCACCTGGTAGCGAATATCCACATCTCCATTGACCTGGAGCAACTCTTGCAGGTGTGTCTTGTAATCCTTAATCATTTCAAAGTCACCTGCTTCAACCTTGGGAATCATGACCTGATAGATGAACTCTTTTACTCTAGCAACATCCTTGTCCAAAAGCAATGCTCCCAAAAAAGCTTCAAAGGCATCTCCAAGAATGGTGTCACGATTGCGCCCACCAGACTTTTCTTCTCCTTTTCCTAGCTTGATAAACTGATCAAACTGGCAATCACGCGCAAAACCAGCCAAACTCTCCTCACGGACAATCATAGCACGGAGTTTAGACAAATCTCCCTCTGGTTTCTTAGGATATTTTTTATACAGATATTCTGAAATCAATAATTGCAGAACAGCGTCTCCTAAAAATTCCAAGCGCTCATTGTGTGAAATTTTTAAGAGGCGGTGCTCATTGGCATAACTCGTATGAGTAAAGGCCGTTTCCAGTAAGTTTTTGTCTGCAAATTCGATTGCAAAACGCTTCTTTAGTACAGTTTGTAATTCTTTCATACCAACCTCTTTCTAACTGATAACAGTCCTTCTTATTATATCAAAAAAAGCCCCCTTAGTCACTTTAAAACGGGACTAGAGGGGAATTGAGCATTTTTTAGAAGACAATTTCAATTTTAGGGATAAACTTGGGGCGAGATAAAGAAAAAAGCCTTATTTAAGGCTTTCATAGGCTTTTTACATCCACCCTGAGGGAATCGAACCCCCATCTCAAGAACCGGAATCTTACGTGATATCCATTACACTAAGGGTGGAAACTTGTCTTATTATAACAGAAATTTGCTCTAATAACAAGTTTTTTTATGGGTAGACTAAGCGTCCATTAGTGGGATGCATCCCCGTTCCAGATAGAGTTTTTCACGATAACATAATCAACATGTTTAAGGTCAGCAATTCTGCGTCCACCTGCGTAGGAAATAGCACTTTGTAAGTCCTGCTCCATCTCAGTAAGGGTGTCTTGCAAATGCCCTTTGGTAGGAAGCAAAATGCGTTTGCCTTCCACATTTTTATATGCTCCTTTTTGATATTGAGAAGCTGAACCATAGTATTCTTTGAACTGTTCGCCATCAACTTCAATCGTTTTCCCTGGGCTTTCGATGTGTCCTGCAAAAAGGGAACCGATCATGACCATGCTGGCACCGAAACGGATAGACTTAGCAATATCACCATGAGTACGAATCCCACCATCAGCAATGATCGGTTTACGCGCAGCCTTAGCACACCAACGTAGGGCAGCCAATTGCCAACCACCTGTACCAAAACCAGTCTTGACCTTGGTGATACAAACCTTACCAGGACCGATTCCGACCTTAGTCGCATCCGCACCGGCATTTTCCAATTCACGCACAGCTTCTGGTGTTCCCACGTTACCAGCAATGACAAACGTATCTGGTAATTCTTTCTTAATGTGTTGAATCATAGAAATCACGCTATCTGCATGTCCATGAGCAATGTCAATCGTGATATACTCAGGAGCATCAGCCTTGAGTTGGCTAACAAAATCATACTCGTAATCCTTGACACCGACTGAAATAGAAGCAATGAGCCCTTGATCGTGCATGCGTTTGATAAAAGGAATGCGCCCAGCCTCATCAAAACGATGCATAATGTAAAAGTAACCGCCTTTAGCAAGTTGCTCTGCAACATCCTCATCCAAAATCGTCTGCATGTTGGCTGGTACAACAGGTAATTTGAAAGTGTGATTTCCAAGTGTGACGCTTGTGTCTGCTTCTGCACGGCTTTTAATGACACATTTATTTGGGATCAACTGAATATCTTCGTAATCAAAAATTGGAAATTCATTTAACATATCGCTGTCTCGTTTCTTTTGTAATGACCTACCTATGCTTGCGCATCCCTACGCCTTTTCCGACGTTTCCTTGATTTATTATAAACTAAAGTACAGTTTTTGTCAAATAATTTTAATTATAAAACAATAATGTTCGGTTTTTATAATTTAAATATAAAAAGTGAGGAGATTAGTTTCTCCCCACTTCCTTATCAATATTTCTTTTAAAAATCGCTTCGGAGCTTTCCATCATTTCACAAAATTCATTATAAGATGAAGCATTCTGAGGAATATGGATAGACAATTTCTTCAACAAAGCTCCATAACCTGCTAGCTTTCCTATCTCATTATCAACAACCTTGTGCTTGCTCGGAAAAACAAGACCAGCTTTCTCAGCTTCTAAAATATAAGAATAGGAAATCAGCTGGAATAAGTCCTCACGGTTGATTCCTTTTTCAGTGAACTCCAGTTTCTTATATTTTGCATCTAGAACAATCTTTCGTTCTCTGTCATAAAAATCTGGATATACCTTTCGTTTCCCAACAGAAAATACTGAAATTCCGTCCGTCTTATCTTTATTTCGTGGATGGATGAAACCTTTTGGCAACAAGCTGTGAACATACTCTTCCCAAAGCCAGGCAACATCAAAGAGAATACCATGTACCCTTTGAGATTGAGGGCCAAGACCATGCTTTTCTCTACTCAGAATCATCAAGCAGAGTTCCTGTAACTTTCTGTACTCTCTGAAGTAGGCGTGTCGGATGGGTTTGATTTTATTCATTCTGATAATCTTAGCACGATCAGCTAGTTTATAAGCTGGAGTTGCACGAGTAATTTCAGTTATATTTTCACGATTACTATCAAGTAGTGCTCCAAAACTTTTTTGAATCTTTATGTACTCAATCGTATGCCGAATCAACTGCATGAGTGGATTATCATAGGTAAACTCTCTTGTTGTATAGGCAATATTTCCCGTAAAAGGAAGATTTTTCTTAAGATGATTTCCTACATCAACGGCTCCCTTTACATGACTGTCGTTATGAGAAAATCTCTGGTATTCCTTATAAAGACCTTTTCTGAGAGCAGCTTGTAAATACTTGGGAAAGAGGTAAATCAAAAGCTGATAGAGTTTATCCTCTAGAGATAGACCGACATCCAAACTAGTCAGATTGATATTGAGAACCTTTTGTAAGAGATAATGCAAAAAATGGTCGTTACTTTCATCAGAAAAACGAGAGGCAATCGTTAATCTTTCCTGACCATATCCAAGAAAACCAATCACGTTTCCTGTCTTGATTTCCTGATTAACTGTTTCCAAAATCTTTTGGTCCTTATCTAAATCAAGAGAATTTATCAAATCATTCGGGAAAATAAAGATACGGTCCTCTCGAGAAAGGTTATCCAGTGTTCTATCAAGAAGCGCTTGACTTAGTTTGGGATATTCTGCTACAAAGTCTTCTTTAGCAATTTTATGCTGATTATCAGTTATACGCATCATTATCACCAGTATCTTGCTGAACTGTTTGCTCGTTATTTGTCAGATCAAATGCTTTTTTCAATGTATCCAGAGTTTCGGCCTCCTCATAAGAACCACGTAAGTAATCTTCCAATAGAGGTTTGAGGTAATCAGACCAGAGTAACTCATAGTCAAAATCCACATCCTGCAACTTAAGGAAATAACTTGGTCCGATATGATAATGACTATTTAGCTCTTGAACGTTTTCGATAGCAGCATTCAAGTTTCTTAGACGAGTTTTTGCTTCTTCGGCTTTATCACCAAGCACGTCATCAAGCATACCAACTGTAACTTCAACAAAACGGAAACGACGACGCATAGCAAAATCAAAGGTATCCACTGATCGGTCAATATCATTCATAGTTCCGATGATATAGACATTTTCAGGGATATAAAATTTCTCATCAGTCTCATGTAAATTAGCATATTGGGTAGAAACACTTCCCTTTTCACCACGATAACCAGGGTCAATAGAGAAAAAGAGTTCACCAAAAATCTTTGAAATCTCTCCACGATTGATTTCATCGATGATGAAGACGAATTTCTTATCAGTATCAATTTCTGTTGGGGAAACATAGTCTTTCAAACCAAATCTCTTTCTCAATGTTTCTAGGACAGTTTTTCCACCACTTTTGTAGTATTCTTGCTTATTATAATTTTTATCTTTATACAACTCGTAAACATATTTGCGAGGTAGTGACCATCCTGGAACACCACTATCATAATTTACTGACAAATTTTGTCTACTATTAACAGACAAGTAAGATGTTTTTGTTATATATTCTTTTTCTTCAGCAACATTTATATATTCTAAGTAAGAATCCCAAGCCTCATCAAAATTATCTTGTCCTCCAATCAATTGGGCTTCTTTTGCTTTCTGACAAAAATCTTTAAAAATACCATCCTGTAGCTTAAACTCAATAGCTCCATCCCCATTTGATACCGGTCTCAAACCCTCTACAAAATCTGTATAAATCTGTATAATCATAGGATGGGTGAAATTGTACAAAGTCGATTTGATCTTCGTTGCCATTCGTTAATTCTTTGGCAACTTCTTTAGCAAGATAAGTTTTTCCTGTGCCAGGAGCACCACGGAGGATGAGGTTTTTGGATGAAAGTAAAGTTCGACTCAATGGATGTTGAAGATTAATTTGTGCATGCATTTGTTCCTCCTCTTGCCTATTATCACTATCTATAAAATCTTTTGAATACTCAAATAAAAAACTACCTAACATAGAAGATTCTAGTTCAGGATAGGTTTTAGAAACCAGTTTACAAATCTCATGATTCTGAAGGTAGGGTCCTCCTTGATTACGTTGAGGAATCAACCTATTCCAAAATTCATTCTGACTATTCATATTTACCCCTAAAAAAGAATGATTCTCAGAATAAATACAAAGTAATTTTGTCACTACCGCAGAACGACCAATAAATTCATTCGTAGACTTTTTCATATCAAAAATCGGATTATCAAATTTGAAATGAATACCTTCTTTAATAATTTCGTACAAATCTGTTTTCAATTTAGTAAATCGATGATCCAACTCTGAAAGAGGAATGACTTTATTAGCTTGATCTTTATAACTCTTTGTTTTTTCATTCCAATAAATACCAAATTTTTAAGAACCTCCGCTTTGTTTTGCGGCTGTCCATCGGCGGACGAAAATAACAAACACACATGTCGCAATAAACACAAAACTCACTAGGAATACCAGCGGAATCCCAAATCTCGCTCCACTTTCTATTGTTGCCATTGTCGTTCCTCCTTTTTATCTTTCTCACTTAGAATCCATACAAATACAAGAATTTTTCTTTTCTTAGATATCACGATTTACACTTCCTCAGTTGTTGTTGAGCAATCTCTTTTATCCCACTTTAAAGGTAAGTGAGGTTTAATATCAACTGAATTACGATACGCAATCACTTTGTTCAATCTATCAAAATACGTCTTCCAATCTTCTAATGAAAAGTCTCGATATTTATAATCTGAGATTTCAAATTTATCAATTAATCGTTGTATGTTATTTTCTTTAATTTCTATATTATTTCTGTCTATAGCAACTTTACGATTTTCAATTTCCTCTAATGAGTGTTGAAAAAAACCTTGAAGAAACATACATTCTAAACTTTCTGAAAAAACCCATTCCACTAAATTTTTCTTGTTGTTGAAATACTCCATTAGTTTCCCTTTTAAACAATAGTATAAAAACTGATCAAGTTTATCTTCTGACATCATAAATTTATCAGGATTCAAATTTCTTTTTCCTGCTTTATTTGTCATATTCGGTAATAACAACAAATTTCCTCTCGATGCATAATGTTCTGCCAAATAATTAAAAATAGTAAGCTTCTCATTATTCCTAGTTTCATCATTTTGAAGAACTATATCGATACCAGCATTATTTTTCGCTAATATTTTGCCATCTTTATTCAGGTCTAAATAATAAGTGATTGGAGTCCAAATCGAAGTCATAATATCTCCGCGTTCTGCTAAATCTCTCCTTTGCCAATCATTATCCAGTTCTTTAATTTCTTCATCAAAATTATAAAAGTATACCGCATCTGAATCATATAAAAATCGAGGTGATTTAGGGATATCATCCTTATAATAGCGCATTAACATTTCTAAACCACTATTAACATTACTACAATCCACTGAAGCCGTTGAAAAAATTGTCTCAAAAACTTTCTTGCTAATCCCTTTCGTTCCCATCTCATACACCCTTCCAATCTATTTATTTACTATCGTTTTACCCTACTCATTGTTCGTTCTATCTCTATCTTACCGAGCTTTTTTATTTTTTCCACCTCTTTTAAGTACGTTTTAGGTTCATGGTGCAAATTATAGTTAACCAAACGGAAAGGAGAAGCTCCGCCTCCAATTCCCATAAATAAGGATTTGTATTTTCCCCTCTCAAGACTATAGCAAAAAGAATTACTTTTAGCACCTTTCCCAATAACATAATCATCAATAGACATGGTTAAAATTCTATCAAGTGGCCACTCTTTAAGAAATTCTTCACGTAATTGTTCATTGTAAATACTATATTTAGATGCATCTTCTCTTAATCTTATTTTATTTTCTTGGTACCAGTCATAAAAATCTTCCAGACTAACTTTTCTTTTCAACATCAATCTTACTCCTTTTATAATAATGTTCGAATATAAAACTATATATTTTATATATAGAATATCATATCCTATATAAAAAGAAAAGAATTTCTAAAGAAAAAGCCTAGAGTAGAGGGTTTTATTCCCTCATAACACTAGACTTCTTTTTTATCTTAATAATACTCACCTTGACGGTAGTCCCATGAGTTAAAGGTATCTGACAAATGCATCATGATTTTATCAATGTCAAGCCCTTTACGGATAACGACTGGTGCTGGTGAGATTGAACGGTCTCCTCCTTGTTCTGGGATGAGTTTTCCGTCCTTATCGACCATAGAAACCATCACACCTTGCTCGTAGCGCGTTTCAATCGTTTTGTCTGGTTGGATTGAAGCAACGTAGTCATCTGCTTCGATGACAAGGTCCACTGCTCCTTCGATACGTTCTCCGATTCCTTCTACCTTACCACGGTTTCCTTTTCCAGATGGGTTGGCTGATGAGGCGTAGACCATCTTGCCTTCTTCCCAAAGTTTAGCAGCCAACTGCTCACCAGCTTTACCAAACTTGATGACAAAACAGCTAGTACCACGAACGTCTGTCATGAGCTCCTCACGGCCATCACCGTATGCTTTCAATTTCTCAAAGGCTTCTGGTTTCCATGGAAGGATACAACCGAGGAGAATGTCTTCGTCCCAATGTTTTTGGTAGAAGGCTTCAATTTCTGGGTTGAGTTGTGCTAAAGCGCGAAGCTCATCCATGCTACCACAAAGTACAACACCTGGTTTGTTACGGTTACGCTCTTTAGCTTCAAATTTGCGTTCAAGTCCTGCTTTATCGCTAGTCATGATAATGTAACCAACTTTTGTAGGGCAAACGATACATCCGCCCTCACCTTTTAAAATGTCATAGCCTTCTTGAGAAAGTGTTCCGTTCCATTGAATGTGTTTTGTCATAGTTCTATAGTTCCTTTTCTATTTTTTCTAATCCTGCCAGTAGGCTGGACGTTGTTTTTCATAAGCAGCAATCAAGTCTTCATACTGCAAAGTAATGCCGATATCATCCAAACCATTTAAGAGCTTGTGTTTCCACTCGCTATCGATTTCGAAAGTGAATTCTCCAACTGATGAGATGATTTTTTGTTGTTTCAAGTCTACAGTTACCTGGTCGGTCGGTTTGAGTTGGGCTAGCTTTTCTCTAACCTCCCTAGGCTGAACAATAGGCAACATGCCATTATTGAGTTCATTATTGTAATGAATGTCCCCAAAAGATCCTGCAATCACAACCTTAAAACCATAGTCAGCTAGAGCCCAAGCTGCGTGTTCCCTCGAAGAACCCGCCCCAAAGTTATCCCCCGAGATAAGAATACTGGCTTTACGATATTCAGGTCGGTTAAAAACAAAATCTGGATCCTCAGTGTAGTTATCGTCTAGATAACGCCAAGCATACATAAGGTACTTACCAAAGCCTTTTTTATCAATTAACTTGAGAAACTGCTTGGGAAGGATTTGGTCAGTATCAATGTTATCATTCATAAGAGGAACGGTCGTTCCCGTATAAACTGTAAATTTCTCCATATCCTCTCCTTACTGGGCTTCTGGCATTTGTCGAACATCTACGAAGCGCCCTGCGATAGCTGCCGCAGCTGCCATGGCTGGACTGCAAAGATGTGTCTTAGCCCCAAATCCCTGCCTATCTTCAAAGTTACGGTTACTGGTTGAAGCACAGTGGACGCCATCAGGTACCTTGTCGGGATTCATCCCTAGACACATGGAGCAACCTGGGTCTCTCCACTCAAAACCAGCATCTAGAAAGACTTTGTCCAAGCCCAACTTCTCAGCAGCTCGTTTCACAGGACGAGAGCCCGGAACTACAATTGCTGTTAGATTGGGAGCAATTTTCTTTCCTTTGACAAATCGAGCAGCTAGTTGCAAGTCACTGAGACGAGCATTGGTACAAGATCCGATAAAGATATAACCTAGTTCAATGTCCGCTGGCTTTTGACCAGGCTCCAAGTCCATGTAATGATAAGCTCGCTCATCATTCATATCCTTAATTTCTGGAAAACTACTGTCAAAGTCAACTCCCATAGCAGGATTGGTTCCCCAGGTCACCATAGGTGCCAAGTCAGAGACATCCATCTGAATAACCTTATCATAAACGGCATCCTCATCACTGACAAGTGTCTTCCAATCAGCCACAGCCTCTTCAAAGTCCTCTGGAACACATTCTCGTCCCTTGAGATAATCATAGGTAGTCTGATCCGGGTTCATGATCCCCATCTTAGAGCCAAACTCGATGGACATATTGCAGATGGTCATTCGCTCTTCCATGGTCAGAGCATCAATCGCTTGCCCACGATATTCCACCACATAGCCTACACCACAAGCAACGCCGTACTTGGCAATCAAGGCTAAAATGTAATCCTTAGAATAAACTCCTTTTTGAGGAACACCAGTGAATTCTACCAGCATTTTCTTGGGTTTGACCTGCCAGAGGGTCTGGGTCGCAAAGACATGCTCAACCTCACTAGTCCCAATCCCAAAGGCGATGGCTCCGAAAGCTCCGTGAGTAGCTGTATGGCTGTCTCCACAGACAATGAATTTCCCTGGTTGAGTTCTTCCTGTTTCTGGACCTACCATGTGAACGATACCTTGTTTTTCAGAACCATGGGCCGCATGTTCAATCCCAAACTCCTCAACATTTTCAGCAAGCTTATCAATTTGCGCCTTGGAAATGACATCTCGAATATCGTAGATATTGACCGTTGGTACATTGTGGTCAAAGGTGCCAAATGTCAAGTCTGGTCGTCTCAATCTGCGACCTGCATCTCGTAATCCTTGAAAAGCTTGGGGACTAGTCACTTCATGAATATAGTGCTGGTCCACATACATGAGTTGGGGCTGCCCCTCTTCTCCTGTGATGACATGGCGGTCCCATAATTTATCAAAAATCGATTTTCCTGCCATCCATTACCTCCAAATGAAATATAGGGCTACTAGTGTGGTTACCATGCCAAGGAACCAAACCGTTTTAAAATACCATTTTCGAGTCTTGTGATGAAAGATCATTCCTGCTAACCAGGCACCAAATCCACCACAGACAAGTGCTATCGTCAAGAGAATTTTCTCTGGGATGCGCCAAGCACCTCTCCTTGCCTTGGATTTGTCGATTCCATAAATGATAAAAATTATGACATTCCAAATCAAGAGGGTAAGAGTAATTCCTTCGTTTATCTTCATAGTCTTTCAATGATGGCTTCCGTCATTTCCTTGGTCGAAGCCTTTCCTCCTATATCTCTCGTTAAAATTCCTGCTTCCAAACTGGCTTCTACAGCATGTTCGATACGCTCCGCATCCTCATAACGTCCAAAGCTATCTCTCAACATCATGGCAACTGACAAAATCATGGAAATAGGATTGGCAATTCCTTGACCTGCAATATCAGGTGCCGAACCGTGAATGGGCTCATAGAGACTTGGGCCATTTTCAGAGTGACTAGCAGATGGCATGACTCCAAGTGTGCCAGATAGAACGCTTGATTCATCCGAGAGAATATCTCCGAAAAGATTTTCTGTCACGATGACATCAAACTTAGCAGGATTGGTAATCATGATCATGGCAGCTGAGTCCACCAGCTGATGTTCCAAGGTCACATCTGGGAAATCCTTAGCAACATCCTCAGCTACTCTCCGCCAAAGTTTAGAAGTCGCTAACACATTTTGCTTATCGATACTGGTGAGGATTTTTCTCCGATTTTTTGCAATTTCAAAGGCCTTGCGAATAATCCGCTCCACTTCCTCATAACTGTAGTCGTTGATATCACGCGCTTTTCGCTCTTCTAGAATATGATCCCCAAAGTAAATCCCTCCTGTCAACTCACGCACCACGACAAAGTCCACACCAGCAATTCGTTCCAGTTTGAGAGGTGACAAATGTTTGAGACTGTCAAAGATTTTTACAGGGCGAATATTGGCATAGAGATTTAGTTCCTTACGAAGAGCCAGCAAGCCTTGTTCAGGCCGAATCGCTGCCCCATCATACTGGGGACTACCGATGGCTGCTAGGAGAATAGCATCTGCTTCTCTACATGCCTTGAGGGTCTCATCAGGTAAGGGATGCCCAGCAGCATCAATACCTGCACCTCCAAAGGGGCATCTGTCTATCTCATAGTCAAAACCTGTTTTTGAAGCTAGAGCTTCTAGAACTGCTAAACCAGCTTCCATGATTTCTGGACCGATTCCATCCCCTGCTAGAGCTACTATTTTCTTTGTCATAGCCTTCTCCTTTACACACTAGGCATGTCTCGGTAGGAAACGCTATGCCCCATCTCACCTGCATTCTCTTTTTGAACAAAAGTATTGGCATTGATATAAGCAATAGCCGAAGCCTTCAATACATCGAAATCAAGACCTGCTGCGTTAAAGATGGTTTCGGTATCTCTGTTTTCAACAGTGACCAAAACCCGAGCCTGGGCATCGATCCCATCCGTCACCGCATCAATAGTGTAGGATACCAAACGAACAGATTGGTTGAAGAACTTATCAATAGCGTTAAAGATAGCTTCAACGGAACCTTGCCCTGTCGCATTGAATTCGACTTTCTCACCATCCATATTTGCTAGGCTAACGAGAGCTTCAATGTCATTATCTGCATGAGTTTGAAGTTGTAAATCATCAAAGTGGAAGCCTTCTGGGTTTTCAACCATGGTACCAGCGACCAGAGCTCGAATATCTGCATCTGTGATTTCTTGTTTCTTATCTGCCAACGCCTTGAACTTAGCAAAGAGTGGTTTGATATCCTCTTCTGTATAATCTAGGGCCAGTTCTCTTAGTTTTTCAACAAAGGCATGGCGACCAGACAATTTACCAAGCGGAAGACTATTACTCTTAACCCCGACCAATTCAGGTGTGATAATCTCATAAGTGAGAGGATTTTTAAGGACTCCATCTTGGTGAATACCAGACTCGTGGGAGAAGGCATTACCACCAACCACAGCCTTGTTTTTAGGAACTGGAATACCAGAGAAGCGAGAAACCATTTCAGACGTATTCATTGTTTCATCCAAAACAATATCACTAGTTGCTTGGAAGAAATCCTCACGAATCTTCAAAGCAACAGCTACTTCTTCAAGAGCAACATTACCTGCGCGTTCACCGATACCATTAATAGTTCCCTGGACACGTCCAGCACCGTGTTTAATTGCTATCAAAGTATTTGCAGTTGCCATACCGAGATCATCGTGACAGTGGACACCAAAGACAACTTTATGATCTGATTTAATATTTTCAGTCAAGTGATCAAAGATACGTGCAAACTCTTCTGGAGTCGTAAAGCCAACTGTGTCAGGGATATTGATATAAGATGCACCTGCATCGACCGCTGTTTGAACGACTTGCAAGAGGAAATCCAACTCTGTTCTAGTCGCATCTTCAGGAGAGAATTCGACGATTTCAAACTTAGAACGAGCATAAGAAACATGTTCCTTGATAGCTTCTAAAATCTCTTCCTTGCTTTTATTGAGCTTATACTTGCGGTGAATCGGACTGGTAGCGATAAAGACATGAATTTGTGGATACTTGGCATCCTTAAGCGCCTCATAACAAGCATCAATATCAGATTTTACAGAACGAGCTAATCCTGTCACTGCTGTTTTTTTCATGGCTCTAGCAATTTCTTGAACGGCTATAAATGAATCTGGACTAGCAGCCGGAAAACCAGCTTCAATTACAGAAATTCCCCATTTCTCTAGCTGTCTTGCAATGGAAACTTTTTCCTTTATTGAAAAGTTAACACCAGGTGTTTGTTCCCCATCACGAAGGCTTGTATCAAAAAATTCAACTTTACGCATAAGATTTCCCCTTTTCCAAATGTGGTTTTAAAAAAACATCTCGCTTAGAAGCCCAAGCGAGATGTTGATTTACTCCCGCTTGGTAAGCCAAACAGGACTAATGCTTTTGCACTAGCCCGAGTACCTCAACAACAAAGCAAATTGATTAAACTTAGCTGTTTTCATGTTTGACTTTCTCCTTCGTTTGATATCTTGTTTAGTATTTTAGCATAGCTAAAAACACTTGTCAAGAAAAAATCCATTATTTTCTGAAAATTTCTTCAATAAAGAATATTTTGCTAATTGAAAGTATTTGAAAAATCAAGTAACTTTCTTTAATTTTTCACAGTCAAGTTCCAACTTCTTTCGATGAGTTCTATCACTTCTTCATCTTGCAAACTATCATCAAGCGCCAGACTAAGCCAGTAGCGTTTATTCATATGAAAAGCTGGATAAATACCCTTTTGTGAAAGCAAGTCAGCTACTTGGTCGTGTTTGATATTAACTGCTTCGACTAGCCCTTCTCTCCCCTTATCTAGCCTATCCCAAGGAATTCTCATTAAAACAGCATACCACTTTTGATTGCCTTCATGGCGCAATACAGCTGTATCAGGCGATTTTTCCCACAGATACTCCAACTGATTACCATACTTTTCCTGAACTTGAGCCATGATGCGCTTAGTCTGAGGACAGATAAAATCCTGCACATCAAAACAAGCCTTCCGAATCTGATAGAGAATCTCCAAACAAGCCTCACGGACACTTGCAACAAAACTCCCACGCATGCTTTCCATATGTACTTGAGGATAGAGGTCACCAGTCTCCTGATCAAAAACTTGAAAACTCACATTATCTGTAGTGATGGACACAATCATGACAAAGTCTCCATCCAAAATCTGGAAACTGTAGGACCAGACTCCCTCATTTTCTATAAAACCGAAGGCACGAACTTTTTCTTGATTAAACTGATAGGATTTAAAAATTTCAAACATAAGTGAAAACTGCTACCCAAAGCTAGCAGTTCCTTTCTATTTTTTAAAAGACAACCTTGGTACCGTGCAATTGAGTCACACCAAGTTGGTCGATAAAGGTTTGACGGTTGTCCAAGTCAATTCCTCCACCTGGTAAGATTTCAATTTTACCTTTTGCATGTTCCAAAATTCTGTGATAGTGAGCAAAACGTTTGTCTAGCGAGTCCTCAGAAACTCCAGCACGAGTTAAGATACGAGTGACTCCGGCTTGGCTGAGCCAGTCAATGGCTTCCAACTGGTCTTCATCACTTAATTCATCAAAGGCCATGTGAAAGACAATTTCCATTCCTTTAGATGCGGTAATCAGCTTCTCAAGATTAGGCTTATCCAACTTCTTATCAGCAGTTAATGCCCCAAATACAACCCCTTGACTTCCAGCCTGAGTAGTCAAACGAATGTCTTCTAGCATGATCGCTATTTCAAGATCAGTATAGACAAAGTCGCCACCACGGGGACGAATCATAGTCATGATGGTGGTGTCGTAGTTAGCTGCCAGTTCAACCGCTGCCTTGGTCACTCCATAGCTAGGTGTTGTTCCTCCCACTGCTAGATTGTCACAAAGTTCGATTCGACGAGCTCCAGCCTGCATGGCTTTTTCTAGCAAGGTCACATTTTCAGCACAAAATTCGTAAATCATTTGATTCTCCTTGATGTTTTCTTTAAATTTATTATATCATATTATTTTAAATATGCTTTCATTTTTATCAAGGCAAATAACTACTATTTTTATCTATTCTTTGTCAGGAATGACTTTAAAGAGATAATAGGTGATAAAGATAGTCAAGGCTCCCAGACCGATTTTGACTGGCAAAAGAGGAGCAAAATAAATAGAAATTCCCATCAAGATATAGATAGATACGATGATTTTTTTCTTTCGTTCTCGCGCTATTGACTTGGTTTCCCGAAAGTCAGCTACATAAGTCTGATAGAGCTTGGTGTGATAAAGCCAATCTTCAAATCTCTTTGAAGACTTGGAAAAGCAAGCAATTGATAGCAAAAGGAAGGGCGTCGTTGGCAAGAGGGGCAAGACAACCCCAACAAGAGCCAAGGCTAAAGAAATAAAACCAATACTTAGGTAAATAATACGCATGTCTTCTCCTAATTGAAATAATCTTCTACTAGTTTCCCACAAAGTGAGGAAATTTGTCAAGCTTCAAGTAAAAAGAGCCTGAAATTTATTTTCAGGACTCTTCGTGTTATTTAATTTTCTCTTCTTCGTAGTCGCCATTACTACACACAATCTGTTTGCCACCACCACGGACTTTCTTCTCCATAAGGAAGTGACTACATTTTGGACAATCACGTCCAATTGGTTTATCCCAGGAAGTAAATTCACATTCTGGGTAGCGATTGCAACCATAGAAGATACGATTGCGCTTGGTTTTGCGTTCGATGATTTGACCTTGATGGCAGCTTGGACACTCGACTCCAATCTCTTTGACAATTGCTTGTGTGTGACGGCAGTCTGGGAAATTACTACAAGCATAGAATTTACCAAAACGACCGAGCTTAATCACCATCGGACTGCCACAAACTTCACAGTCAAATCCAGCTGGCTCATCCTTGATCTGGATTTTTTCCATTTCGGATTCAGCCTTGGCTACCTCTTTAGAGAATGGTTTATAAAATTCATCAATGACACGTTGCCACTGCTCTTTTCCAACTTCGACATCATCCAATTTTCCTTCCATCTCAGCTGTGAAGGTCACATTTACGATATCTGGGAAATATTCAACAATGAGTTTATTAACAATTTCTCCCAACTCTGTTGGTTCAAAACGTTTTGCTGCCAGACGAACGTAGTAACGTTTTTGGATGGTTTCAATGGTCGGAGCGTAGGTTGACGGACGTCCAACCCCATTTTCCTCCAAGGTCTTGATAAGAGTCGCTTCCGAATAGCGAGCTGGCGGTTGAGTGAAATGTTGTTCTGGCTTGCTATTGACCTGCTTGACCACATCTCCAACAGCCATATCTGGCAACATTTTGTTCTTGTCAGAGTCATTGTAGATAGCAAGATAACCATCAAACCTAACTTGGCTTCCATTCGCTGCAAACTGAACCCCATTTTGAGAAAGCTTAACAGCCATGGTATCAAAGATAGCGCCTGTCATCTGGCTAGCCACAAAACGGTTCCAGATAAGGGTATAAAGTTTGAGCTGGTCTTTGTCCAAGTACTTAGCGATGCTTTCTGGTGTGTTAAAGACACTAGATGGACGAATGGCTTCGTGGGCATCCTGAGCACCTGAGGCATTCTTGACCTTGCTACCATGCTTGGAATACTTGCTACCAAAACGCTCGTTAATATAGCTTGCCGCTTCATTCTGAGCCACAGGACTGATACGAGTCGAGTCTGTACGCATATAGGTAATCAAACCTTGCACGCCCGATCCGATATTGATCCCTTCATAGAGCTGTTGAGCCACCATCATGGTCTTTCGAGTACGGAAATTGATTTTGTTAGCCGCATCCATCTGCATGGTTGAAGTCGTATAAGGTAGGGGCGCATTGCGTTTGCGTTCTTTCTTATCTACCTGGTCTACTGTGAAATCTTTACTAGTCAAATGGGACAAGACTTCTTTGACCTCTTCATTGGTGGTCAATTTCATCTTTTTGCCATTCATACCATAGAAAGAAGCCTGAAATTGCTTGGTTCCCTTCTTAAAGACACCATCAATTGTCCAGTATTCTTCTGGTTGGAAGGCATTGATTTCATTTTCACGGTCAATGATGAGCTTAAGGGCAACAGACTGCACGCGTCCTGCTGATAAGCCCTTCTTGACCTTTTTCCACAAAATAGGCGAAATCGAATACCCTACCAAGCGGTCTAAGACACGACGAGCTTGTTGGGCATCGACCAAGTCCATGTCAATCTTGCGAGGTTCTTTAAAGGCATTTTTTACTGCGTCCTTGGTGATTTCATTAAAGACTACACGGTTGGCATCATTCTCATCCAAGTTGAGAATGTGAGCTAAATGCCAGGAAATTGCTTCTCCTTCACGGTCCGGGTCACTCGCCAGAAAGACTTTATTGGCCTTTTTAGCTTCTTTTTTTAAGTCATTGATGAGAGGACCTTTTCCTCGGATATTGATATACTGTGGTTCATAGTTATTTTCAATGTCGACTGACATACTGGATTTCTTCAAATCACGGATATGCCCGACACTGGCTAAAACCTTGTAATTTCTGCCTAGGTATTTCTCAATCGTTTTCGCTTTAGCAGGCGACTCCACGATGACTAGATTTTTCTTAACTGTTGATTTTTTCTTCTTTGTTGCCGTAGCCACACTATCACACCTTTTCAAAGTAATAAACTTTATAAAGTGTAAACCATTTTTCTATAGCTGTCAAGACCTAAGTCCTATATATAGAAGAAAAGTTTATCTGAGTGAACAAATTTCTCCTTAAAATTCAAACTCAGCCAGCACATCTTGACCACTTGAAATCAGCTTTGCTCCCTCTTGAATCAGGTGGTGACAGCCATCTGAATGCCCATCTAAAATGTTTCCTGGAATGGCAAAGACATCACGCCCTTCCTCCATGGCACGCTCACAGGTGATGAGACTACCAGAACGCATCCTTGCCTCTGCTACAATCACACCACGGCAAAGGCCAGCAATGATACGATTACGAGCTGGAAAGTGAAATTTCAAGGGTTCCTCACCAGGTCCGTACTCGCTAAGTACCAAATGGTGATTACCAATGTGTTCCTGCAGACGTTTATTGGCTCGGGGATAAAAAACATCCAATCCTGTTCCAATGACAGCAATCGTTCTTCCTCCATTCTGGAGTGCAGCCATATGGGCAGCCGTATCAATCCCTTTGGCTAAACCACTGACCACGATTAACTCGTTTTCCAAACCTTGAATGACTTTCTGAACCGATTTTGCTCCCTGACTAGAACATGAACGACTCCCTACAACAGCAACCTTTGGAAACTTTAACAAGTCCAGATTTCCTTTATAAAACAAGAGCACTGGAGCATCATAAATCTCACTCAGATCCCAAGGATAACAGTCATCAAGAATAGAAAAGGATGGAAATTTCTGAAACTCCTTCTCCAACTGTGCATCATCTATCTGGAAATAGCGTTCCATAAAGACAGCAGGATTACGACACCCCGATAGTTCCGCAATATCACCTAGCAAGAGCTCCTGATCTACAGTCTCATCGTATTCAAGAACTGTTAAAATTTGTTGATTGCTCAGCCCAGCTTTTCTCAATTTGTAAATCTCATAGTTTGTGATCTTCATATACAACTCCATTTCTTTTTCTACTCATCTATCTATTCGTAAAAAAAATAAAAAGAAGACCAAGGATCTTCTTTTTTTCATTTATTCAGATTTAGTAGTTGACCAGCTACTTTCAACCATCGGTAAGATTGTTTTTAAAGCTTCCCCATCCCCTTCAAGTGAAACATAGCGGATTTTACCATCATTTGATCGGAAGACCCAGGTAACGAGGTATTTTCCTGACTTAGCAATTGCATTGACAACATAGGCTTCATAACCTCCAATGGTCGATTTGGAGCCCCAGACCTTACTAAAATCAGAGCTTTGTTCTTTGGAAGTTAAAATACTAGATGAGACTGTCACAACATCCAGTTTAGCATATTCTTCTTCGCTGATATTGAACTGATCAGCCTTGAAGGTATTCAGCGTAACAATGTTGATATCTGTTCCATCACTATACTGTATATCATTTCCACCTTCTACTTCATGGAATCGAACCCATGATTTGGGTACCTTGACAAATCCATATTCATTCGAACCGATGATTTGCGTCTCTTCCTTTTTCGCTTCAGAAACAGCAGAACTAGTGCTACTCGTTTCCTGACCGCTTGAAGAACTAACAACCGCAGTCGAACTTTCTTCGGTTGCTGTTTGCGATTTATTGGAGCATGAAGCTAGAAAAACACTAACAGTAACTACAGTACCTAAAATTAATAATTTTTTCATCTTACCACCTTTCCATCTGCATTATAAGAAAAATAAGGACTTCTGTCAAATTCTAACCTAATCTATTCTGTTAGCTTCCGATTTTATCACTCTCATTTAAAGCAAAAACTCTTGAAAAATCTTCAAGAGTTTTTTTATTTCTATTCTTCATCCATGCTCAAGACGCTAAGGAAGGCTTCTTGTGGGACTTCTACTGATCCGATAGCTTTCATGCGTTTCTTACCAGCTTTTTGTTTTTCAAGGAGTTTGCGTTTACGAGAAACGTCACCACCGTAACACTTAGCAAGTACGTTCTTACGAAGGGCCTTGATATCCGTTCGAGCCACGATCTTGTGCCCAATAGCTGCTTGAATCGGTACCTCAAACTGTTGACGAGGGATGATTTTCTTGAGCTTATCCACGATGAGTTTCCCACGTTCGTAGGCAAAATCCTTGTGAACGATAAAGCTGAGGGCATCCACCTTATCACCATTGAGAAGGATGTCCATTTTAACCAGCTTAGATGGACGGTACTCTGACAATTCATAGTCAAAGCTTGCATAACCACGTGTCGAAGACTTGAGCTTATCAAAAAAGTCAAAGACGATTTCAGCAAGTGGAATTTGATAGATAACATTGACACGATTGTCATCAATATAGTCCATGGTCACAAAGTCCCCACGTTTGCGTTGAGCTAATTCCATAACTGCTCCGACAAACTCCTGCGGTACCATGATTTGCGCCTTGACATAAGGTTCTTCAATGGTCGCGATCTTAGTCGGATCTGGAAATTCAGAGGGGTTAGACACATCCATAGACTCACCGTCAGTTTGGTTAACCTTATAGATAACAGACGGAGCTGTCATGATGAGGTCAATATTGAACTCGCGCTCTAAACGCTCTTGGATAACATCCATATGGAGAAGTCCAAGGAATCCACAACGGAAACCAAATCCAAGGGCCTGAGATGTTTCTGGTTCAAACTGCAGGCTGGCATCGTTGAGCTGCAATTTTTCAAGGGCTTCACGAAGGTCATTGTACTTGTTTGATTCGATTGGATAAAGACCCGCAAAGACCATAGGATTCATCTGCTTGTATCCATCTAGCGGTTCTGCCGCTGGATTGCTTGCTAGAGTAACTGTATCACCCACGCGCGTATCTTGAACCGTCTTGATAGAAGCCGCAATATAACCAACGTCACCAGTCGCAAGAAAATCACGACCAACTGCTTTCGGCGTGAAAATACCGACCTCCGTCACATCAAAGATCTTGCCATTGCTCATGAGCTGAATCTTATCGCCAGGTTTAACCACTCCGTCCATAACACGCACTTGCAGGATAACCCCACGATAAGCATCATAAACTGAGTCAAAAATTAAGGCTTTTAATGGAGCTGAAACATCACCAGTTGGAGCTGGCACTTTTTCAACGATCTGCTCAAGAATCTCTTCAATACCAATACCAGCTTTGGCTGAAGCCAGGACCGCTTCGCTGGCATCTAGTCCAATGACATCCTCAATCTCTGTACGCACACGCTCTGGATCAGCTGCTGGTAGATCAATCTTGTTAATGACGGGCAAGATTTCCAAATCATTATCCAATGCTAGATAAACGTTGGCAAGTGTTTGTGCTTCAATCCCTTGGGCCGCATCAACCACCAAAATTGCTCCTTCACAGGCTGCTAGTGAACGCGACACTTCATAGGTAAAGTCCACGTGCCCAGGTGTGTCAATCAAGTGGAAAATATAGGTCTCACCATCTTTCGCAGTGTAATTAAGCTCAATGGCATTGAGTTTAATGGTAATCCCACGTTCACGCTCAAGATCCATACTATCCAGAAGTTGGGCTTGCATTTCACGACTAGAAACCGTCTCCGTCTTTTCCAAAATGCGGTCTGCTAGCGTTGATTTCCCATGGTCAATATGGGCGATAATAGAGAAGTTTCGAATCTTCTCCTGTCGTTTTTTTAATTCTTCTAAGTTCATGATGCTCTTCCTTTCAGGGTATCTATTAATTATAAATTGTTTTTAACATTTTGACAAGACCATACCCTGCTAGGAGTACTAATCTTCGGCAATAAAGCCATCATTTTCGATAAAGTGGTGTTCGGTCATTCCTTGGTCTGTAAAGATGATTCCATGAAGGACACCACCATAGACAGCTCCTCCATCCATACCAATCTTGCCATCCTCTGTTATCCAAAGCTCAGCTGTACCTCGGTCTTGCTTGAGCAAACCATAAACCGGTGTATGCCCAAAGACAATCGTTTTTCCAGTATGATTTTCAGCTTCGTGGAATGGCTTTCTGAGCCAGACTTTCTTATAATCTGTGGTTTCATGCCAATCATCCAAGGTCAAGTCAATACCCGCATGAACAAAGATATACTTGTCTGTCTCCACCACAAATGGCATTTGACGAATAAATTCGACCAAGTCTGCCGCTTCAGTCGCAACACGCTTGGCATCTTCTACGCCATCAACTGGTGCATCCAAGGGACGACCTAAAATAGAGTTAATAGTTGTATCTCCACCATTGCGACGATAATGGTCATAGCTTTCTTCTGGGTCATCGAGCCAAGTCAGAAACATATACTCGTGGTTTCCTGATAGACAGATAGCTCCTTGATTGTCGACCAAGTCTTTGACCATTTCTAGAACACGGCGACTGTCTTCACCACGGTCAATCAAATCCCCTAGAAAGAGCAACTGGGTGTGACCATCCCATGTTTTGAGAAGGTCTTCCAGCATACCTGCTTTTCCGTGAACATCTCCAATTACATAATAGTCTGTCATTTATTTCTCCCTCGTTTGCAATAATTCTCTAGCTTGGGTAAGGGCCGCCTCTGTTACATTTTGCCCAGCCAACATTTTAGCAACTTCCTCTACTCGTTCTTCTAAAGTCAAGAGACGAACTGTCGACACCGTTGAGTGCTCATCGCTAATCTTCTCAATAAAGAATTGATAATCCGCGATGGCAATCACTTGTGGAAGGTGAGAGATAGCAAGAACCTGACCATGCTGGCCAATCTTATGAATTTTTTGAGCAATGGCCTGGGCTACACGACCTGAAACTCCCGTATCCACCTCATCAAAGACAATACTGGTCTTGCCTTCCTTACGAGAAAAGGCTGACTTGATAGCCAACATAAGGCGGGATAATTCCCCACCAGATGCAACTTTGACCAAAGGCTTAAAGTCTTCACCTGGGTTGGTGGAAATGTAAAACTCGACCGTTTCATTCCCCTCACGACTAAATTTGCCCTTGCTAAAGCGAACTTGAAATTGAGCCTTCTCCATATAAAGATCTTGCAACTCTTGTTTTATCTCAGCTTCTAGCTGCTGGGCCAAGTCATGGCGAGCTGATGCAAGCTGCCCTGCCAAATCAACAAGATTAACTTCCAATTTCTTGAGCTCTGCTTCCATATCTTCGGAAGAAAGGTTATTTCCAGTCAAGAGATTGTACTCATCCGTAATCTTGGCAAAATAAAGCAAAACGTCGTCCACAGTTCCACCATACTTGCGAGTAATAGTATTCAGAAGATCTAAGCGATTCTCAACCTGCATGAGGCGATTGCCATCAAAATCCAAGTCATCAATAATATCTTCCAAACGCTTGGTAATATCTTCTAAAACATAGTAGGTTTCTGATAGAGAACTTGAAATTTCACGGTATTCAGGGTCATACTCTTCGACACTTTCCATGTCATTCATGGCTGAACGGACATTAGCAAGACTGGAGAATTCCTCATTGTCTAACATGCTATAGGCATTGGTTAGCGTATCCGCAATATTTTTATGATTGAGGAGTTTATCTCGTTCTTGGTTGAGAACCAAGTCTTCACCAGCCTGCAAGTTTGCAGCCTCAATCTCTGCCATTTGAAATTCCAACATCTCAATACGAGCCTTGTGTTCCTGTTGGTTTTTCTTGACTTCCAAAACCTGCTTACGCATTTTGCGATAGGCATCAAAGCTCGTCTGATAGGTCTCCTTCAAGTCCAAGAAAGCAGCATCACCAAACTCATCCAACATCTGGATGTGCAGTTGAGGACGCATTAACTCCTCTTGGTCATGCTGACCATGGATATCCACAAGGTGTTGCCCAATAGCACGCAAGACAGAAAGATTGACCATCTGACCATTCACGCGACTAACACTACGACCATTTTGCAAAATTTCCCGGCGGATGATGATCTCATCGCCCAATTCTAAACCTTGCTCATCAAAAAGTTCCTGTAAAAGGCGACTGTTTTCAACCGAGAAAAGCCCCTCAATCTCTGCCTTTGGCGCACTGTGGCGAATAACGTCTGTCGTTGCACGAGCCCCCAACATGAGATTCATAGCGTCGATAATGATAGACTTTCCAGCACCCGTTTCCCCGGTCAAAACAGTCATACCCTTTTCAAAATTGAGCGAAATCGCCTCAATAATGGCAAAGTTTTTTATCGAAATTTCAAGTAACATACTGACCTACCATTTTTTGACTTGTTCAACAATTTCTTCAGCTGCCTCTGCTGTTCTAGCTACAATTAAGATAGAATCATCATCAGCTAGACAGCTAAAAATCTGTTCAGGAAATGCTTCGACCAACTGACTCTTCACAAAAATAGTATTTCCAGGAATGACAGCAAGGTTGATCATATTTCCCATTAACTCAGAACTCACAATATTGTCCTCAGCTAACTGCAAGCTTTTGACGATTGATTTTGGCAACTCATAGATATAGGTGTTGTTCTTCAAAGGAATTTTAACAATCCCAAGCTCCTTGATGTCCCTTGAGACAGTGGCTTGGGTAGCAGAAATACCTGCTTCCTTCAAATGCTCAACAATTTCTTCCTGAGTCCCGATTTGATAATCCGTAACAAATCTTCTAATTTTTTCAAGTCTCTCTTTTTTATTCATCTTTAAATTCTCTATGTGCTCTCTCTACAACTTTTTCTATTTCAGGGGCAACTTGGTTACTTGCTCCCTCTTCCTTTTTCAAATATACCAGAAATTCGATGTTTCCATGTCCACCTTGGATTGGTGAATAGTCTAATCCAAGCACTGAAAAACCTTGTTCAACTGCCATAGCAGTGACAGATTCAAGGACAGTTTGATGAACCTTAGCATCTCGAATGATTCCATTTTTCCCAATCTGCTCACGACCTGCTTCAAACTGGGGTTTGACAAGTGCCACCACCTGACCTTGATCAGCCAAGACACGATGCAAAGCAGGCAAAATCAGACTGAGGGAAATGAAACTCACATCAATACTGGCAAAGCTTGGTTCCTGCTCAAAATCAGTCTTTTCAGCATAGCGGAAATTAAACTGCTCCATGCTAACAACCCGAGAATCTTGGCGCAGTTTCCATGCTAACTGATTGGTACCGACATCGACTGCAAAGACTAACTCAGCACCATTTTGCAACATGACATCAGTAAATCCTCCAGTGGAAGCCCCAATATCAATCGTGGTTGCTCCCTCGACTGACAAATCAAAGACCTCCAAGGCCTTCTCTAGTTTTAGACCACCTCGACTGACATACTTGAGTTTTTCACCCTTGAGTTTTAGTTCAGTATCATCTGGGATTTTTTCTCCTGGTTTATCAAAGCGTTCTCCATTAAGGACTGCTACGACTAGTCCAGCCATGACACCGCGCTTGGCCTGTTCTCGCGTTTCAAACAAGCCCTGTTTATAAGCTAGTACATCCACTCTTTCCTTAGCCATTGATTCTCAAACCTTCTACTATTTTCACAATCGGTGCTGTTTCAAAGGGAACCTGCTGGGCAATTTCTTCTAATTTAGCCTCGGCTTGATTCAGAGTTTGGTTACAAAAGGCAATGGCCTTTTCCAAGCCCAACAAGGCTGGATAGGTCGACTTTTCTGCCTGTAAATCCTTTTGCGGTGTCTTGCCGATTTCCTCAAAACTAGCTGTCACATCCAGTACATCATCTCGAACTTGAAAGGCAAGCCCAATCAATTCACCCACAGTTTTCAGTTTTACTTGGATTTCTGGTTCTAATTCAGCTATGATAGCGGCGGCTTGGAAAGGATAGGCTAGTAATTTTCCAGTTTTATTGGCATGAATGGTCTGGAGTTCTTCCAAAGACAAATGCTGGTGTTCGCCTTCCATATCTAAAACCTGACCTGCCACCATGCCTAGACTACCTGAAGCAAGGGATAAGTTGGCAATCAAATTCACCTTAATCCGACTTGGCAAATCTGCCTGCGCGATCAAGGCATAGGGATCTAGGAACAAGGCATCTCCTGCCAATATTGCCATTGCTTCGCCAAATTTCTTGTGATTGGTCAAGCGTCCCCGACGGTAATCATCATCATCCATGGCAGGAAGATCATCGTGAATCAAGCTCCCTGTATGAATCATTTCCAAGGCCGCAGCTACCTGTGCATGCGCTGGTCTAATAGCGACTTGCAAGGCTTCCAGAACTTCTAACAAGAGAAAAGGCCGAATTCTCTTGCCACCAGCATGAATGGAATAAAGAACGGACTCTCGCAAACTAGAGGCAAACTGCTGGTCTCCATAAAAATTTTCCAAAGCCGACTCAACAAGAGCTAATTTTTCTTGCTTCTTCATTCAAAATCACTTTCTGTTCCGTCTTCTTGCATGACCTTGACCAAGGTCTTTTCAGCCTTGTCCAGCGTCGCTTGGAGCTCTTTTGACAAAACCATGCCCTTTTGAAAGGCCGCAATCGCATCTTCTAGAGCGATTTCGCCATTTTCTAAACTTTGGACAATGGACTCAAGTTCTGCTAGATTATCCTCAAATTTCTTTTGTTTTGACATCTTTAACCTCTAATTCTACTTGACCATCTCGCATTAAAAGCGTCACTTGGTCATTTTTCTTCAAACTCTCAACCGAATCCACAACGGACTCTTCTTTTTTGACAATAGCATAGCCACGCGCCACAATTCGGCTCGTATCCAGCATCAGAAGAGCTTCCGAGAGTCGCTTGACCTCAGCAACCTTGGCATCATAAACCAGAGCTATTTGGCTACGGAGGAGCTTGTCCAACTGAGCAAGCCGATCCTGATAGCGTTGGATTTTGGGAACAGGTGATAATTGCACCAATTGGTGTGTCCTTGCTTGGACTAAATGTTTGCTATCAGAAATCCGTGTTCGCAAACTTTGTTTTAATCGCAGTTGCAGTTGATCCAACCGTTGCAAATATCCATCGTACAAGCGCTCTGGCTGTCTAAAGATGACTGACTGACTGCATTTTTTCAAAGCTTCTTGTTTCTTAGATAGGACATTTCGGACTGCTGTTGCCATCCGTTTTTCCTGATTTTGCAAATGGGTCAAAAGATCCAACTTGGTCACAGGCGTTGCCAATTCAGCCGCAGCTGTTGGCGTCGCAGCACGACGATCGGCCACAAAGTCTGCCAAGGTCACATCCGTCTCATGCCCAACACTAGAAATAACTGGCAAACGAGATTCAAAAATAGCCCGTACCACGATCTCTTCGTTAAAAGCCCAGAGATCCTCGATGGAACCCCCACCACGACCAATGATGAGGACATCTAGGTCCTCACGTTGATTGGCACGCGCAATATTCCGAGCTATTTCCTCAGCAGCTCCATCTCCTTGCACCTTGGTTGGATAGAGAAGGATATCGACACCAGGAAAACGTCTACTGACGGTTGTGATAATATCTCGAATAACAGCTCCACTGCGACTGGTTACCACACCGATTCGCTTAGCAAACTGGGGAAGAGGTTGCTTGAATCTCTCTTGAAATAGACCTTCTTCCGTCAATTTTTTCTTAAGTTGTTCAAACTGAATCGCTAGCGCCCCAACCCCATCAGGTTCAGCTTTTTCAATGATGATAGAGTAGCTACCGCTTGGTTCATAGACCTGCACACGCCCAATTACATTGATCTTCATTCCTTCTTCCAGGTCGAAACCTAATTTTTGATAAATCCCTGACCAGATGGTTGCTTGAATAACTGCATGGTCATCTTTCAAGGAGAAATATTGGTGAGTAGGTCGTTTACGAAAGTTGGAAACTTGACCAGTTAAATAGACCCGTTCCAAGTAAGGGTCTTTATCGAATTTCATTTTCAGATACTTGGTCAAAGTTGTTACCGATAAATACTTTTCCATCTCCACCTACTATTCATTTTCTTGCTTTTCCATGGGTATTATTATACCAAAAACATGCTTAAAAATCACCTTTTTCCTACTGAAACTAAAGGAAAAATAGAAAAAGGAGGCTAGGCCTCCTCATCTGATTATTTACTGTTTCGCGCTTCTTCCAAAATCTTTGCAATCTTGGTCGTCAAAAGGTCGATAGCAACGGTATTGCTGACTCCTTCAGGAATGACGATATCGGCATAACGCTTAGTCGGCTCGATAAACTGGTGGTACATAGGTTTAACTACACCTAAGTACTGCTCAATGACACTGTCAAGGCTACGTCCACGCTCCTCCATATCACGCTTGATACGTCGAATAATACGCACATCATCATCTGTATCCACAAAAATCTTGATATCCATCAAATCTCGCAGACGCTTGTCCTCCAAGACCAAAATCCCCTCAACGATAAAGACATCCTGAGGCTCCTGACGATAGGTCTTGCTACTCCGTGTATGTTCTGTATAGTCATAAGTCGGGATGTCCACCGGGCGCCCTGCCAACAATTCCTTAATCTGCTCGATCATCAAGTCTGTATCAAAGGCAAATGGATGGTCGTAGTTGGTTTTGACACGCTCTTCAAAGGTCAAGTGAGACTGATCCTTGTAGTACGAATCATGCTCAATCATGGAAATCTTTTCATCAGGAAAGTGAGATAAAATGGCTCTTGAAACACTGGTTTTACCACCACCAGAACCACCTGTCACTCCGATAATGATTGGTCTATTTTGCATGCTATCCTCCGTTTTTTTATCCGTCGTCTATTCTATCACATTTTTTGCAAAATTTATAGTCTGATTTGGATAGTCTAGGTGAAACAAATCCATCCCCATACTCCAGTTAGACTAGCCAAAAACCTTTCTTGGTTTGTAGAAATTGTCCCTTTTTTCTAAAATGGCAAGCAATTTATCACCTTCAAAGGCAGCCAATTCTTTGTCCGTTTGGTCTAACTTAATAAAACGACCAAAGCGCACTTCTGTAGCCTGTTCTGGAGTTAGGATAACTTTGACAAGGTCACCTATTCCAATCTCTAGAGGATGGAGAAAGTCCAGTTTACCAGCCTCCACTTTTTCAGCAATTTCGTCCAAGGTAAGAGCATCCTCCAGTTGTAAACCTGCTGCACTAGTCCGAGTCAAATGGGACATATGGGCCGCATAACCCAGCTTCTCACCTAAATCAACCGATAAGGTACGGATATAAGTTCCTTTACTACATTTTACACGAAAAGTGAATCGTGCGAGGTGATCCTCATAAGAAATAGGACTTGTCCGTTCAAATTGATAAATAGTCACCTGACGTTCTGGACGCTCCACTTCCTGACCAGCACGCGCATACTCATAGAGTTTGCGACCATTAACCTTGACAGCCGAGTACATAGGCGGAATCTGAGTAATAGGCCCATTCAGGCTCGCAATGGCTTTATCGACAATGATTTCATTCAAGGGCGACAAAACAGGTGTCTCTGCGACCACTTCCCCACTAGCATCCTCGGTCGTCGTTGAATAGCCGAGAGTGATTTCCCCCTCATAGACCTTGCCCTCATCCTGCATAAACTCGACTATGCGGGTTGCCTTGCCCACCGCAATAGGCAAAACACCCACTACATACGGATCCAAGGTCCCACCATGACCGATTTTCTTTGTCCCTAATATCTTACGCAGTTTAAAAACCGCGTCATGCGAGGTCATCCCCGCTTCTTTTTTTAAGTTGATAATACCGTTCATTCATTAACTTTCTAAAAATACTAAAACTCTCTTTTGGAAATCCTTATTCTGCTCATAAAGTGCATGGCCGCACTCTGGCAAAATAGTGAGCTGGCTATCTTTGATATGCTGATGCAATTCAAGTGAAGCTTCTACGCCTAGAACATCATCCTTTTCTGCTCCAATGATTAGCGTAGAACAGTTTATTTTTTCCAAAATGGTTAGGCTATCGTGTTTCAAACAAGATACAGCCTGAATAGCAATGCGTTGTTTATCTTTAATACGGCCAAAAATTCCCATTATTCGATAAAGGTATTTGAATTTTCCGAAGGATTTAGTTGTGTAAGAGTGACTAGCAATATCAACCATCAGTTCTTTATAAGTCCCTATTTGACTCAGGCTTAGCCAGCGTCTAATCCGCTCCCTACCAAGCTCACTTAGTTTTGCAGTAGTAACAGCCAAAATCAAACTTTCAACCTTTTCTGGAAAATCTACAGCTACCCATTGAGCAATCATACCACCTTGGGAAATCCCCACGACGACAGAACTTTTTAAATTCAATACATCCATAGCTTCCGCTACATCAGCAGCCATATTTCGTGTTGTATAATTTTCTGACAACTTATTGATGCGACTAAAAACATAAACTTTATAAACCTTGGCAAATTCTCGGTAAGTTAAAGCTAGCATTTGAGCCATGCCCTTAACTGTCTGTAATCCATCCCCCAACCCTGGTATGATAACAAGAGACTTCTTTCCTTTACCAAAGGTCACATAATCCATGTTTTTTTGATCTAGTTGAAGGACCTTATTTTTCGAAGAGTAAAACATTATTTTCTTCCTCACTCCCCCTTCAGCGCTTCAAATTTCGCTTTCATAGTTGGATTTTTTCGGGTCAATTTTTTAACTGAAACATCTTCCAATTTGTTATTAGCGAGGCGGAGTTGATTTTCTGATGTGGTTAGGAACTTCTTGACCTCTTCCATGCGTTTGATGGCCTTGTCAATTTCATCAATAGCTTTACCAAAGTTGGTCGAAGCAGAGTTGTAGTTCTTGGCAAAAGCCATTTTGAAGGCATCCAAGTCTTCTTCAAAATGCGTAATATCGATATTCTGCTCCCGAACCAAGGCCAACTCTTGCTTGTATTTAAGGGAATTAAGCGCAGCATTTCGCAAGAGACCAATCAACTGGATAAAGAACTGAGGACGAACCACATACATCTTTTCATACTCGTGGCTGACATCAACAATCCCTGTATTAAAGTAGTCGTTATCTGCTTCTAGCATGGTCACCAAAACAGCATACTCACAGTTCTTTTCCCGACGGTCCTTGTCCAATTCCTTGTAAAAATCTGCATTCTTATGCTTCTTCTCTGTTCCGTCCGCTTCATTTTTCATCTCAAACATGATGGAAATGAACTCTAGACCATTTTCATCAAAATCACGGAAGATAAAGTCACCCTTAGAGCCACGCGCAGAGACCTTGTTATCCTTCTCAAAGTAGGCATTTGGAAAGGCGAAACTACGTACCTTGTTAAACTCACTCTCTGCATACTGTTCCAAACTTTCCCCAATTGCCTTGGTTGATTGTTGGGCTTTGAAATTCTTATAGAACTCGACCTGTTCACTGGCTGCCTTAAGCTGGGCTTCGTAATTTTGCTTAACAGAAGCCAAAGATAACTCATTTTCCTTTTCTTGCAAGAGGAGCTGGTTTTTGACCTGATCCCGTTCTTTTTCTAAGTCAGAGAGGGTCTTTTGCAGTTGATTTTCATGCTCCAAACGCAAGGTGGCCAGTTGGTTTTCCAAGGCCTGTACTTCCTTGTCCTTTGCTAATAAGGCCTCATGACTTGTCTGTTCAACTTCCATCTTGGCCAACTCTTTCTCTGTATCAAAGTTTTGGATTTTACTCTGCAGTTGGGCAATTTCTTGATCTTTTTGAGCCAGTTTAGTCTGTTGTTCATTCATAGCCTTTTGCTCAGCCAAGGCCAGCTCCTGCTTCATGCGATCGTGTAATTCCTTATCAAACTCAGCTGTTCTCACTTGGGATAAAAGTTCGGCATACTGACTTTCATTTACTGTAAAGACTTCCCCACAGTTGGGACATTTGATTTCGTTCATAACTTTCATCTTTCTAGACTTCTGTAACCATTATATCATGCCTGAGGGAAAATCAAAAACAGTGAGTCGAAACCCACTGTTTATATCTGTTACTTTAAATTTTTTCCAAGGCCAAGCGCAAATCTTCAATCAAATCCTCTACATTTTCAAGACCGATAGACAAGCGGATTTGGTTTGGTGTGACACCTGCTGCTTCTAGGTCTTTTTCTGACAATTGACCGTGAGTGGTTGTCGCAGGATGGACAACAAGCGATTTTGCATCTGCTACGTTAGCAAGGTCAGAGAAGATTTCCAAATTATCAATTACCTTGCGAGCTTCTGTCTCTCCGCCTTTAACATGGAAGGTAAAGATTGAACCAACACCTTTTGGCAAATATTTCTCAGCCAAGGCATGATATGGACTGTCAGCTAGTTTTGGATAATTTACCTTCTCTACCTTAGGATGATTTACAAGGAAATCAACAATTTTCTCTGCATTTTGCACGTGACGTTCCACACGAAGAGAGAGAGTTTCAAGCCCTTGAAGCAAGAGAAAGGCATTAAATGGCGACAATGCAGCACCTGTATCACGGAGCAATTGAACACGAACAGCGATAATAAAGGCTGCTGCACCCACATCACGAGTATAGCTCAAGTTATGGTAACTTGGGTCTTCCTCAACAAATTGAGGGAATTTTCCTGAAGCTTCCCAGTCAAAACGACCACTATCGACAATCACTCCTCCAATAGTCGTACCATGTCCACCAATAAACTTAGTTGCTGAGTGAATGGCAATATCTACACCGTGAGAGAAGACGTTAATCAAATATGGTGTGGCAAAAGTGTTGTCAGAAACGAGAGGAATCTGGTGTTTATGCGCAATCTCAGCCAATTTTTCCAAGTCAGGAATGTTAATCAAGGGATTCCCCAAGGTTTCAATCAAGACAAGCTTTGTATTGTCATTGATAGCTGCTTCCACTTCTTCCAAATTATCCACATCCACAAAGGTTGTTGTGATCCCATAACGAGGAAGGGTTTCCTTCAAGAGGTTGAAGGTCCCACCGTAAATTGTCGACGCAGCCACCACATGGTCACCTGCGTGAGCAAGCGCCAAAATAGTGTAGGTTACAGCAGCCATACCTGATGCTGTCGCTAGCGCTCCAACACCACCTTCAAGAGCTGCAATTCTTTCCTCAAAGGCTGCTGTTGTAGGGTTTGTGATACGAGTATAAATGTTCCCTGGTTTTCTCAAGGCAAACAAATCGGCACCTTCTTGCGTGTCATCAAAAACGAAGGATGTTGTTTGATAAATCGGTACTGCACGAGACTTAGTTGCTGGATCAACTACTTGCCCAGCATGTAATTGTAGGGTTTCAAATTTAAAATCACGAGTCATATGACGACCTCCAAATAGCTTCATTAGGGATATTGTATCATCTTGTGCTAGTCTTTTCCAATACCGTTTTTCTATATTTTGATATAAGGAACAACTATGACTAGTCTTACACATCAAACAAAAAAGCACGATTCACTCGTGACCGTTTTTTAATCGACATAAGTATCTTCGTTTTTATTGAGGAAAGCGTATGGCAAGCCCATCAAGAGACCTCCTCCGATAAAGTTTCCGACAAAGGTTACACCCCAGTGACGAAGAATATTAGGTATGTCAAAGTTAGCAATTGAATCTGCTGCAACGCTGAACTTAACAATCGCAAAAGAAGCAAAGTTCGCAGCAATGTGTTCGTTTGTTAAGAATACAAACATGTAAATTGCTGATAAGACAAGCCAAAGTTTGGCGCCTCCGTCTTTCACCAAAACGAATGAAAGAATGGCAATGTTTACAAAGATATTGGCTAAAATACCTTCAAGCAAGACTAGCTCATTGGAACGGCTTAACTTCATCTCTACAACCCCTGAAATGAAGCTATCATGTGTTAGATTTGCATAGGCTGCTGAGTGGGCAAAGCCCCAACCTGCTATCAAAGCTCCGATAAGGTTGAACAAGGTACAGTAAAGTAAAATCTCAGCTGTTTTTCTCCATGAAATTTTTTTCAAGAAACTACCAGCTGTCAAAAACATCATATTTGAAGTTACCAGCTCAGCATTCAAGAAAACAATGTAGGCCAATCCCCAAGCAAAAACGAATGGGAAGAGGAAACGTCCACTACCTGGAGCGATCTTATTAATCAAGTCAGCCCCAACTGCACCTGCAGCCGTACTAAATGTTAGAAAGGCACCTGCAAACATGGAACGAATCGCATACTTAAACTTGCTTTGGCTATAAAGACTTTCTTTCTTCTTGCAAGCAAATTCAATCTTTGAAATAAACTCTGAAGAGACCATAAAAAAACTCCTAAACTTTTATTTGTGATAATTATAACATAATTCTTGTTTTCTAGAAAGCGTTTTCTGTAAAATTCTAAAATATTTATCTTAAAATCTTTATCCTAAGCCTTCTTAGCCATTTTTTAAGAACTATTTTGATTCTATTTGTTGACATAAAAAACCAGTGAAATAGCACTTCACTGGTTCATTCATTCTTAATAACGTTGTCTATACGGTTGATTAAAGGCCTTCAAAATATCCTCAGAAGTCTCAGAATAAGCTTTTGATTCTTTAAAGATTCCTTTGACGATTATACGCTCAGTCGCATTATAATCAACACAGGTAACCAAAGTAATCTCTTTTACGCCATCACGATCTTCGATTTCATCTACACGGTCAGGTGTGACACGTTTAACTTCTGTAATCTCATAAGTATAAACTTTATCCTTATCCGTCAGGTAAATTTTCATACCTGCTTTGGCATTGACCAAAGGTGAGAAGAGCATTTGACTGGCATTTTCAGCAGTAAAGATATGGTGACTAGCTAGAGAATAGTTGCCTTCTCCCATTTTTTGATCTGGTTTCATGGTCCCTGCTCCGTAGAACAAGTTTACATTATCTAAGCCTTTAAAAATCGGTAAGTTAATCTCCACTTCGGGAATAGCAATACCTCCAATAACGGGAAGTTTCTGAGCATCCCATTGTGAAGCCAATACAGCTTCAGATGAAATAGACTTAACAGAGTCAAAATCAAAATTTCCTTCGGTTTTTAGATTTTCATCTATATTTTCCTTAGTGACTTGATTGACTTGGTATTTATTGGTATTCCAGACCAAAAAGATATCGCGAATCTTTGAATTAAAAATTAAAGCTAGCGATAAAAGAATTAAGAAACCCGCTAAAATATTGATAAATAGATTTCTTCGCTTGTTTTTCTTACTCTTTTTATTTTTCGTTTTTTTATGAGACATTATGCTTCACCTTCTGTTTCAATTTCAGTCCCAACTTCTTCTTTTTCTGCCGCAGCAACCGTTGTAAAGGTTACAATCTTAGCATCCTGATCTAGACGCATCACCTTAACTCCCATAGTTGAGCGTCCCGTTTGTGAAATATTGGCAACGTTTGTACGAATCATGACACCTGTATCTGTGATAATCATCAGGTCTTCATCCCCCTTAACAGTGAGGAGACCTGCCAGAGGACCATTCTTCTCAGCAACATTGGCAGTCTTCATCCCTTTACCACCACGGCCCTTAGTAGGATATTCAGTAGCCAGTGTACGTTTACCATATCCTTTTTCAGTGATGATAAGAACCTCATCTTGGTTTGTAATCACGCTAGCACCAACTACTGTGTCTCCATCACGAAGATTGACTCCTCGAACACCTGTCGCGATACGACTCATGCCACGAACAGCTGATTGATTAAAGCGAACGGCATAACCAAACTTGGTACCGATGATAATATCCGTATCTTCTTCTGTCAGCAAGACATTAATCAGTTCATCTTCATCCTTGAGATTCAAAGCTTTAAGTCCATTTTGACGAATATTAGCGAACTCTTTAACACTGGTTCGTTTCACGATACCGTGACGGGTTGTGAAGAAGAGATAGGCGTCATCACTACGTTCAGACTCAACGTTGATAATGGTCTGAATACTCTCACCTTCGTCCAACTTCAATAGATTGACAACTGGCAATCCCTTAGCGGTACGACCATATTCAGGGATTTCATAACCTTTTAGTCGGTATACGCGTCCTTTATTAGTAAAGAAGAGCAAATGATCATGGGTGCTGGTTGAAACCAACTCACGCACAAAGTCATCATCCTTAACTCCCGTACCTTGAACTCCACGGCCACCACGTTTTTGAGCAGTGAACTCACCTTGGTCCAAACGTTTGATATAGCCCTTGTTAGATAGGGTAATCAAGACATCCGTTTCTTCAATCAAATCTTCATCTTCAAGAGTTAAGACTTCTCCGATCATCAACTCCGTACGACGCTTGTCACCAAACTTGCGTTTGACTTCGTCCAATTCCTCTTTGATAATTTGCGCCACGCGCTCAGGTTTGGCAAGAATATCAGCCAAATCTGCAATCAAGGCAATTAATTCATCATATTCAGACTGAATCTTATCACGTTCCAATCCTGTCAAACGACGAAGACGCATATCAAGGATAGCTTGACTTTGACGTTCAGAAAGCTTGAACTTGCTCATCAACTCAGCTTGCGCTTCCGCATCTGTTTCACTGGCACGAATGATACGAATCACTTCGTCGATATGGTCAAGTGCAATTAAAAGACCTTCTAAGATGTGCGCACGCGCCTCCGCCTTTTCCTTGTCAAAACGAGTACGGCGAACAACCACTTCTTTTTGGTGCTCGATATAAGCATCCAAAATTTGACGAAGGGACAAGATTTTTGGCACACCATTTTCAATCGCCAACATGTTGAAACCAAAGTTGGTTTGCATCTGGGTCATCTTGAAGAGGTTGTTAAGGATAACGTTGGCAGACGCGTCGCGTTTAACCTCGATTACAAAGCGAACGCCTTCACGGTTGGACTCATCACGTACGGCTGTAATGCCCTCAATTCGTTTTTCCTGAACCAAGCGAACAATATGCTCATGTACCTTGGTTTTATTAACCATATAAGGGAATTCCGTTACAACGATGCGCTCCCGACCCGTCTTAGTGGTTTCAATCTCTGTACGAGAACGAAGAACGATTGAACCTTTACCAGTCTCATAAGCCTTATGGATACCTGATTTTCCCATGACAAGAGCACCGGTTGGAAAATCTGGACCAGGCAAGACTTCCATCAAGTCCTTAGTCGTCACTTCAGGATTATCCATAACCAACTTCACTGCATCAATGGTTTCACCCAAGTTGTGAGGTGGAATATTGGTTGCCATCCCAACAGCGATACCAGTTGCCCCATTGACCAAAAGGTTTGGAAAACGAGCTGGCAAAACCAAGGGTTCACGTTCGTTAGCATCGTAGTTGTCTACGAAATCAACGGTGTTTTTATTGATATCACGAAGCATTTCCAGAGCAATCTTGCTCATACGTGCCTCAGTGTACCGCTGCGCGGCAGCACCGTCCCCGTCCATAGAACCAAAGTTTCCATGCCCATCAACAAGCATGTAACGGTAGCTCCACCATTGAGCCATACGAACCATGGCTTCGTAAATAGAGGAATCACCATGTGGGTGGTATTTACCCATAACATCCCCTGTAATACGGGCTGACTTTTTATGAGGTTTATCTGGTGTAACACCTAGTTCATTCATTCCGTATAGAATACGACGGTGAACAGGTTTTAAGCCATCTCGAACATCAGGAAGGGCCCGCGCAACGATAACGCTCATGGCGTAGTCGATAAAGCTGGTCTTCATCTCCTTTGTCAGATTGACATTCACTAAATTTCTATCCTGCATTCATAAATGCCTCATTTCACTATTAGTAATTAGATATATTATACCATAATTTGTCCTTCATTTCAGTCTTTGAAAACCACTAAAACGTTTACATCGATAACCGAATAGAATATTCGTGACAAAGCTTTTCAAAAGTGATAGAATGAAATTGTCTGGGGATTCCCCTAAAAAAAATGAAGGAGATGTTTAGATAATGACTTCAACTAAACAACACAAAAAAGTGATCCTTGTTGGTGACGGTGCCGTAGGTTCATCTTATGCTTTCGCACTTGTTAACCAAGGAATTGCACAAGAGCTTGGAATTATCGAAATTCCACAATTACACGAAAAAGCTGTTGGTGATGCGCTTGACCTTAGCCACGCCCTTGCCTTCACTTCACCTAAAAAAATCTACGCTGCTCAATACTCTGACTGTGCAGACGCTGACCTTGTTGTTATCACTGCAGGTGCTCCTCAAAAACCAGGTGAAACTCGCCTTGACCTTGTAGGTAAAAACTTGGCTATCAACAAATCAATTGTAACACAAGTTGTTGAATCAGGTTTTGATGGTATCTTCCTTGTTGCGGCTAACCCAGTTGATGTTTTGACTTACTCAACTTGGAAATTCTCTGGATTCCCTAAAGAACGTGTTATCGGTTCAGGTACTTCACTTGACTCAGCACGTTTCCGTCAAGCACTTGCTGAAAAATTGGATGTTGATGCTCGTTCAGTTCACGCCTACATCATGGGTGAACACGGAGATTCTGAATTTGCGGTTTGGTCACACGCTAACATCGCTGGTGTAAACCTAGAAGAATTCCTTAAAGATACTCAAAACGTTCAAGAAGCTGAATTGATTGAATTGTTCGAAGGTGTTCGTGACGCTGCTTACACAATCATTAACAAAAAAGGAGCTACTTACTACGGTATCGCTGTAGCACTTGCTCGTATCACAAAAGCAATCCTTGATGACGAAAATGCAGTACTTCCACTTTCAGTCTTCCAAGAAGGTCAATACGGTGTTAAAAACGTCTTTATCGGTCAACCAGCTGTTGTTGGTGCACACGGTATTGTTCGTCCAGTTAACATCCCATTGAACGATGCTGAAACTCAAAAAATGCAAGCATCTGCTAAAGAATTGCAAGCTATCATTGATGAAGCATGGAAAAACCCTGAATTCCAAGCAGCTTCTAAAAACTAATGAAAAGAAGGTTCTCAAACATGGGAACCTTTTTCTTTTTGCACAGAATCATAACTCAACTTTTCAAATAAACAAAAAAAGCCTATCTACCAAGCAATGAAGCTTGATACAATAGGCTTTTTGAAAATTCATTATTTAACAGCGTCTTTAAGAGCTTTACCAGCTTTGAATGCTGGAACTTTAGAAGCTGCGATTTTGATTTCTTTACCAGTTTGTGGGTTGCGACCTTTACGTGCAGCACGCTCACGAACTTCAAAGTTACCGAAGCCGATCAATTGAACTTTTTCACCAGCTGCAAGGTATTCAGTTACTGCTGCAAATACAGCGTCAACTGCTGCTGCTGAATCTTTCTTAGTCAATTCTGTAGCTTCTGCTACTTTAGCGATCAAATCTTGTTTGTTTGCCATGTTAACAAATCCTCCAAATAATTTCTAATTAACAAATATAATCATATCCTAAAATCGGCTATAGGTCAAGTCAAAAACACTATTTTGACCATTTTTTCTCTATTTTTTTAGGAATTGTAGCGAATTAGAATTGCCCAAGCATTCTCTCCAGTATGAGTTTGAATAATAGAGCCAGTTTCCAATACAGAGATTGGTTTCTCAACATAAGGTTGCAATAATGCCTTCATCTCATTCGCCCATTCGTTCGTTCCAGCATAGGAAATTCCAATTTCTGCAACTGATTTTTGGGAAAGAGCATTGGTTAATTCCTCAAGCCACTTTTTGAAAGTTTTCGCTCCACGTCCTTTGGCGATTGGTTGGAGTTCGTGGTTCTTCATCTGCATTACTACACGAATGTTCAAGAGTGAGCTTAGTAATCCTGTCACACGTCCAATACGACCACCCTTAACTAAGTTTTCTAGCGTCGAAACACCGATATAGAGTTCTGTATGATTTTTGACGTCCTCTACATGAGCTAGAATCGTTTCTAAATCTTTACCTTCTTTAGCAAGTTTTGCGGCTTCAACAACTTGGAACTTCATTGCTTGATCTGTAAAAGAACTATCAATAACCGTTACATCAGCAGTTGAGAGGCTTGCCCCTTGGCGAGCAGCTTCCACAGTTCCAGACAAGGCATGGGACATGTGAATGGCGATAATTTGACTGCCATCTTTACCTAGTTCTTCAAAGATCTCAGCAAACACTCCTACAGGTGGCTGGCTTGTTTTAGGCAGATTCTTACTTTGTTGCATAAGATGAAGGAATTCTCCCTCTTTCAAATCTGCATCCGAATAAAGCACACTATCAATCATAACTGATAGAGGAACAACGGTGATATTTAATTCTTTAACTACTTCTGGTTCGATAGTAACAGAAGAGTCCGTTACAATTTTTACTTGTGTCATAATTCAATCTTTCTATTCTTCTCGATAGGATTGGGATTTTCTCCTTTATTATATCAAAAAAATGATAAAAAATCATAAGTGATCCGATGAAAAGAACTGAATTTTTGGTATAATTTATCTATAGAAAAGTGAGGAACAGCCATGATTCGAAAACTTCAACCGATTATCACTATTATTTTTGGAGCTGCTATCTATGCCTTCGGTCTTACTTACTTTGTTGTTCCTTATCATTTATTTGAGGGAGGGGCGACAGGTATTACCTTGATTACCTACTATCTTTTTAAAATCCCTGTCTCATTGATGAACCTCTTGATTAATATCCCTTTATTTATCCTGGCTTGGAAGATATTTGGACCTAAGACCCTCTACTCCAGCCTTCTAGGATCTATTTCACTTTCCGTTTGGCTAGCAATCTTTGAGCGCATTCCTTTGCACATCGACTTGCAAGGGGATCTCATCATTGTCGCTTTAGTCTCAGGTGTCTTACTAGGAGTTGGTTTAGGAATTATCTTTAATGCTGGTGGAACCACTGGTGGCTCTGATATCGTTGCCCGTATCCTCAACAAATACACCAATATTTCGATTGGGAAATTGCTTTTTGGGATTGACTTTTTTATCCTAATGTTGATTTTGATTATCTTCCAGGACCTTCGTCTAGTTACCTATACCCTCTTGTTTGACTTTATCATCGCTCGTGTTATCGACTTGATAGGCGAAGGAGGTTATGGTGGTAAAGGATTTATGATTATTACCCAATATCCTGATCAATTGGCCAAAGAGATTAACGATGAACTCGGACGTGGCGTTACCTTTATATCTGGTCAAGGCTACTACAGCAAAAAGGATTTAAAAATTATCTACTGTATCGTCGGTCGAAACGAAATCGTTAAAATGAAAGATATGATTCACAAAATTGACCCTCAAGCCTTTATCACCATCACTGAGGCTCATGAAATTCTGGGTGAAGGATTTACTTATGTGAAAGATTAAAAAAGCTGGGAATTCCCAGCTTTTATTCTTCTTCTGCGAGGGTTGAATGGCGGAACCCGTAAGTAAAGTAAATGACTAGACCAACTAAAAGAGCAATGCCAAAGGCAATCCAGGTATCTAGACTATATTGAAGCATAAAGGAAACACAGATAAGAATGGAAAGAATTGGTAAAAGTGGCACCAAGGGAGTTTTAAACTCTCCCTCTTTTGGCATACCCTTATCCTTTCTGAGTTTTATTATTCCGTAGGCTAACAAAATCAGATAAGCTAGCGTACAAATATTTAAGAAGGCTGCAATACTAGCTAGAGGAAACACTCCTGCAGCAATAGCTGAAGCAACTCCTGTTAAGAGGGTTGCATTTTTAGGAACACGACTAGTCTTGCTTAATTGTTTGAAACTTTGGGGTAAAAATCCATCACGTGCTAAACTATAAATCATCCGAGACAAAGCGTAAGTCATGGAGATACATACGGTTATCAGGGTTAGAATGGCTACAAGCGAAACATAATTTGCTGCCCAGCCGATACCAATACTCCGTAATGAAAATGCTACTGCATCGTCCACATTGAGCTTACTGTAGTGAACAATCCCTGTCAATACTAAGGTTACCAAAGCATAGAGAATGGTGACGATTGTCAGAGAAAGGACGATTCCGCGGGGAATATTTTTTTGCGGACTTTGAATTTCATCAACTGCCATGGAAATAGACTCAAATCCGAGAAATCCAAAGAACATCAAAGATGCACCCGCCATAATACCAGTACTTCCACCATATAGTTGACCAAAACCAAATGGAGCAAAATTCGTCCAATTTTCTGGCTTGATGTACCAAATACCAACTAGGATAAATAAGGCTAGAGCTGAGAATTTCAAGACCACTAAAAGCGAATTAAATCTCAAAGCTGCCTTAGAATTTAATAAAACCAATCCCGTTACCAACGTAAGTACTAAAATCGGCAGAAGATCGATATAGGTTCCCTGTTCAGGGTTAAAGGTTCCATTCAAGGCTTGGGGCATGGAGATACCATAATTACTGAGCAATCCCTTAAAGTAAGCTGCCCAGCCAGACGCCACACCTGAAACAGCCGTCATGAATTCCATGATGGTCAGCCAGCCAGCAATCCAGGCTGGCAATTCTCCTAGAATCGCATAGAGGTAACTATAAGCACCACCAGTTGCAGGAACACGAGAGGCAAATTCTGCAAAAAAGAGGGCTGATAGAGAAACACACAGGGCAGAAATCACAATGGAAATCACTAGTGATGGACCAGCTAGGGTAGCCGCTGCTGTTCCTGTAATGGTGAAAATCCCCGTCCCCACCATAGCACCAATCCCTAGAAGAATCAAATCCCACAATTTCAAATGGCGATGCATCTCTGTCTGTCTCAGACTAACATCCTTGGTTCTAAAAATATTCATACTTCATCTCCACTAAATGTAATTGTTTTATTTTACCATATAAAAGTATTTTTGTGAATATTTATTAGGTTCTTTTTTAAAAAAATTCTGAACAGAAAGGATTCCTGTTCAGAATTTGCATTTTTACCCAGTAATTCTTTCAATTAGTTACTCATCAAGCGATTAAGCTCAACAGTATACCCCATTGAAAGTTTTTGGGGATTTGGGATTTTTTAAACTTCAAAGTAAGGGAACGGACGGTCACTATCTAAAGGACGATGTGGAACTTCTTGTTCCAGAATAGCGCGCCAACCAGATACCAATTCTTCAAAAGTCAGTTGTGCTTCTGGAGAAGCTGTTGTCAGCTTCCGACCAAACCAAGCCATGGTTGCAGTTTCAAATTGAAGCATAGCGTACTGGATTACTGGTACATTTGCCTCTTCATAATTTTCATTTGCTGCACGTGCCACACCTGGTGCTTGTGGAAGGAGTTGATTGCTGATTTTATCAATAACAGTCTCATCCATCTCTCTCCATGAAAGAAGTTGACCATTTACCTGATAAAAGAGCTCAAAGGTTTCTTGATTTTCTTTGAAATTAGTAAGAACAAAAGCACGTTCTACCGCCTCAGGACCACCAGCAGCTTTTACAGCGTTTATCAAGAAGTTTTGTTCCATTTGTCGCCAATAATCATCTGCTTCTTCTACTAAATCAATTGTAAAAGGTGGAACAATTTCCTCGACAGGAATTTCACCTTTATTCGCTTTTTCAACATTACCGAATAATTTTTTTAAAAATCCCATTTGCTTCTCCTTTTTGGATTTATCCGACTGAACCTTCCATTTCATAGCTAATCAAGCGGTTCAGCTCAACTGCGTATTCCATTGGAAGTTCTTTAGTGAAGGGCTCTACAAATCCCATAACGATCATCTCAGTAGCTTCAGATTCTGACAAACCACGACTCATGAGGTAGTAGAGTTGTTCCTCTGAAATCTTAGATACCTTGGCCTCGTGTTCCAAAGCAACTTGCGAGTTGTGAATTTCATTAAACGGAATGGTATCTGACGCTGATAAGTCATCCATGATAATGGTATCACACTCGATGTGAGAAACAGATTTCTTAGAGTTCTTGTTAAAGGTTACTTGTCCACGATAGTCCACCTTTCCTCCGCCTTTAGCAATGGATTTAGACACGATAGACGAGCTTGTATGTGGAGCGTTGTGGATCATCTTGGCACCCGTATCTTGGTGTTGCCCTGCATTGGCAAAGGCGATAGAGAGCATGGTTCCACGCGCTCCTTCTCCATCAAGGTAAACAGACGGGTATTTCATGGTTGTTTTAGCACCCAAGTTACCATCAATCCACTCAACAGTCGCATCTTTCAAAGCTTTGGCACGTTTTGTTACCAAGTTATAGACATTATCAGACCAGTTTTGGATGGTTGTATAACGCATATAAGCTCCGTCCAAAGCGAAAATTTCTACAATGGCAGCGTGCAAGCTGTTACTTGAATAAGTTGGCGCTGTACAGCCTTCTACGTAGTGGACGCTTGCTCCTTCATCAACAATAATCAAGGTACGTTCGAACTGACCTGTATTTTCGTTGTTGATACGGAAGTAGGTTTGAAGTGGAATATCTACCTTGACACCTTTTGGCACGTAGATAAAGGTTCCACCCGACCATACTGCAGAGTTGAGGGCTGCCAACTTGTTATCAGTCGGTGGTACCAACTTCGCAAAGTATTGTTTAAACAAGTCTGGGTATTCCTTGAGGGCAGAATCCGTATCTGTAAAGATAATACCCAATTTCTGGAACTCTTCCTTCATGTTATGGTAAACCACTTCTGACTCATACTGGGCAGAAGCTCCTGCTAGATAAGCACGCTCAGCTTCTGGAATCCCAATACGTTCAAAGGTTTCTTTGATTTTCTCAGGAACTTCATCCCAAGAACGGGCAGGTTTATCAGAAGGTTTTTGGTAGTAGATCAAGTCATCAAAGTCAATCTCTGACAAGTCTGCTCCCCAGGTTTGCATAGGCATTTTTTTGAAGGTTTCATAAGACTTCAAACGGAATTCTAACATCCACTCAGGTTCACCCTTAGCAGCAGATAATTCACGAATAACACCTTCGTTGAGTCCTTTTCCTGTCGATAGGACAGGCTCTACATCGTCATGGAAACCAAATTTATATTCACCAAGGTCAATTGGTTTTGGTTCTACTCTTTCTTCAGCCATAATATCCTTTCTTTCATTATATATTTCTATGTTTCTTATTTATCTTCTTGATTTTCAATTGTCTTCTTAAGGGCATTCCAAGCTAGAGTTGCACACTTAATCCGTTGTGGGAATTTGGCAACACCTGATAAGAAAGCTGCATCTCCAAGTTGGTCTTGGCGGTCATCCTTTTGCCCTTGAACCATTTCAGAAAAAATGGTCGCAAGTTCTAAAATTTCTTGTTTGGTCTTGCCTAAAACTGCATCTGTCATCATACTAGCAGAGGCAGTTGAAATCGTGCATCCTGAATTTAGAAAAGCAATATCTTCCAAACGGTCCTCTGCGTCAAACTTGACAGAGAGGTTGATAACATCCCCACAGGTTGGATTATTGAGACTGATTTGCTCAGCGTCTTCTAACTTCCCTTGGTGATGTGGATTTTTCGAATGGTCTGCCACCACTGCCATATAAAGGCTATCTAGTTTAGAAAGTGCCATTGAAAAACTCCTTTGTCTTTTGTAGGGCATCGACTAGCTTGTCACAATCTGCCTTGGTATTGTAGATATAAAAGCTTGCACGAGCTGTTGCTGGGACTTCCAAATACTGAAGCAAGGGTTGCGCACAATGGTGACCAGCACGAACAGCCACTCCCTCATAATCCAGGGCCGTCGCAAGATCGTGAGGATGAAGATCGCCTAGGTTAAAGGCAATAACACCTGAACGTTGAGCCAAGTCCTGCGAACCGTAAATGGTCAATCCCTCAATTGCCTGCAGTTTTGGATAGACGTACGCAATCAATTCCTGTTCATGCGCTTCAATGGCATCCATACCAATCTTTTCCAGATAATCAACTGCAGTCGCAAGTCCAATAGCTCCTGCCATATTTGGCGTTCCAGCCTCGAATTTCCAAGGCAATTCCTTCCAACTAGCAGATTGCTCGTAGACAAAATCAATCATCTCGCCGCCAAATTCTACTGGAGACATTTGATTGAGATATTTTTCCTTGCCATAAAGAACACCGATACCAGTCGGACCAGCCATCTTGTGACCTGAAAAGGCAAAGAAGTCCACATCCAAGTCCTGGACATCAATCTTCATATGAGGTGTAGACTGAGCTCCATCCACCACCATAATAGCACCAACTTTATGTGCCATTTGAGTGATTTCCTTGATCGGATTGACCACACCAAGAACATTGGAGGCGTGAGCTAGAGAAACGAACTTGACCTTGCCCGTCAATTTAGCTCGCAAATCCTCCATATCCAGAGCCCCGTCCTTGAGATAAACATAGACAAGCTCTGCTCCAGTCTTGCGACAGGCCTCCTGCCAAGGAATGATATTGGAATGGTGTTCCATGACAGAAATCAAGACCTGGTCTCCCTCAGTAAGAATTTCCTCAGCAAAGCGTGCCACCCAGTTAAGGCTGGTTGTCGTTCCTCTGGTAAAGAGAACTTCCTTTGTAGAGCCTGCATTGATAAACTTACGAATGGTTTCACGAGCCGCCTCATAGGAAGCTGTCGCCCGCTCCGCCAAGGTATGAACCCCACGATGAACATTTGCATTGTCCTGCTCATAATAGCGGTTAATCGTTTCCAGAACTGCTAGTGGTTTTTGTGTCGTCGCAGCATTGTCCAAATAGACCAACGGTTCATCGTTAACGATCTGGTCTAAAATCGGAAAATCCTTGCGAATCGCTTCTACATCTAACATAGGCTTCCCCTTAGCGTTTTGACAATTTTTCTTCGATGGTTGCAATCATTTCATCACGAACTTCCTTGACTGGAATCTCCACGATAACAGAACCAAGGAAACCACGAACAACCAAACGCTCTGCTGTTGCTTTGTCCAAGCCACGGCTCATAAGGTAGTACATGTCTTCTGGATCAACTTGTCCGATAGAAGCCGCGTGACCTGCAGTAACGTCATTTTCATCAATCAAAAGAATTGGGTTGGCATCTGAACGCGCTTGGTCTGAAAGCATGAGAACACGGCTTTCTTGTTGCGCATCTGCTCCCTTGGCACCCTTGATAATGTGTCCAATACCATTGAAGGTCAAAGTTGCTTTTTCAAGGATAACCCCATGTTGGAGGATATTTCCGATAGAGTTGCACCCATAGTTAGTCACTCGAGTATCAATCCCTTGCACCTGACGGCCACTTGAAAGAGCTACGACTTTAAGGTCAGCATGGCTACCATTTCCAATCAAATCGCTATCAAAATCAGCAACAACATTTCCTTCGTTCATGACACCGATTGCCCAGTCAATGCTTGCATCGTTTCCTAGTTTACCACGACGGCTAATATAGGCAGTGACGTTCTCACCTAGACGGTCAATCGCAGCAAACTTCACTTGCGCGCCTGAACGAGCAATCACTTCTACTGTGATATTGGCAGTTGCTTTGGCACTACCTTGGCCACGAGACTCAAGACGTTCAAGATAGCTTATTTTAGAGTTTTTACCCGCAATGATAAGGATATGCTTGTTAAATGGCACATCGCTATCGCTGTCTTGGTAGAAAATTCCTTCGATTGGCTCTGTAATCTCAACGTTATCAGGAATGTAGAGAACAGCACCACTGTTAAAGTAAGCAGTGTGGTAGGCTGCTAACTTGTCATCGTCATACTTAACAGAAGACATGAAGAATTCCTCAATAAGCTCTGGAATTTCTTCTAAAGCTGAATGGAAGTCTGTAAAGACTACCCCTTGTTCTGCTAACTCAACTGGAGTTTGCTCAAAAACAGTTTGCGTTCCTACTTGCACCAACTTCAAGTGATTATCTAGAGCTGTGAAGTCTGGAACATTTGCTGAAGGTTCACTTTCTGTGATGGTTCCATCTCCCAGATTCCAACGGTGAAATTTGACACGCTCAATAACTGGTAATTCCAAACTCTCAATCTTATCAAAAGCTTTTTGACGGAGGTCAGCCAACCAGCTTGGTTCAGCGTGCATTTCTGAAAAAAGTTTAATATTCTCTTTAGTCATTTACTTCTCCTAAAAGATACGAGGGAATTACAATTCTTCCTTGTAGTCGTAGCCAAGTTCTTCAGCTAGTTTTGCGTATCCTTCACGTTCCAAACGGGCAGCCAATTCTGGGCCACCAGAAAGAACAACACGACCTTCCATCATCACGTGTACCACGTCTGGTGTGATGTAGTTCAAGAGACGTTGGTAGTGAGTGATGATCATGGCACCAAAGCCTTCACCACGCATGGCATTGACACCTTTCGATACAACTTTAAGGGCATCAATGTCAAGACCTGAGTCAATCTCATCCAAAAGGGCAAAAGTTGGTTCCAACATCAAGAGTTGAAGAATTTCATTGCGTTTTTTCTCACCACCAGAGAAACCTTCGTTGAGGTAACGCTCTGCCATTTCTTCTTTCATGTTGAGCAATTCCATTTTCTCGTCTAGTTTAGTGATAAACTCACGAACTGAAATCTTTTCATCATCTTCTTTACCAGCATTCATGGCTGCACGAAGAAACTCTGCGTTAGTAATTCCAGGGATTTCTGATGGGTACTGCATAGCCAGAAAAAGTCCCATACGCGCACGCTCGTCCACTTCCAACTCAAGGATATTTACACCATCAAACAAGACCTCACCTTTAGTAACTTCATAGTTAGGGTTACCCATAATAGCTGCTGAAAGAGTTGATTTACCCGTACCATTTGGTCCCATAATGGCTGCGATTTCTCCTGTTTTCAGAGTCAGATTGACTCCTTTCAAAATTTCTTTTCCTTCAATCTCAACGTGAAGATCTTTGATCTCTAATACTGACATGATAGTTCCTTTCTTTTTCAAACATTTTGCTCAATACCTTAGGAAATTGCTTACAATCCCTAAAAAATAGGACAAAAGGTCAATAAATATACTCTACTAGTATAACAAAAAAAAGCCTAAAAGGCTTTGATTTTGTCTAGAAGCTGGGGCTAATCCTTGCGGTTTAGGTGCTGATCAATAGCGTCTACAATTTTTCCCATCAGGTAACTTAACCTAAAGTTTCGAAAGAGAAGAATTGCCCAAAAAGCTGCCATAACGTAGCGACCAGTCATCAAGGATTCATTGAAAAAATAAGTCTCAGCTGCCGTGAATAACGCTATTATGATAAATTGTTGTCTATTCATAAGATTATTGTATCATGAAATCCACTTTTAGTCTTCTTCAACCATGACTTTATCAGCCAGAAATTCAAATCCTTCTGGAATCAGGCTCTCTTCTTCCACCACTTGGTCAGCTTGAGGAGACTTGTTTTTAGCTGAAAATGCTGCTCGAACCTCTTTCCATTCCTCTAGAGAAATAGCCAGAATCTCAGGTGAAAATCCAGCTGCCTGGCTGAGAATATTGCCAAACATAGTATTGAGATTATCTCTTTTCATGGTTTGACCAGCATTGAAATTAGACTCAAAGGCTAAAATAGCATGGTGTTCATTGGCCGCAACTGGTTGAGAACCTACGAGAAGAGCCTTATCTGGTCCAGCTAAACTTTCAATCACTTCTCCCCACGCATTCTGTAGGCGAATCAAGTTTTGACGTGCCAAATCAGGATTTTCAACAGCTTCTTGTAGGATAGCCTGAACCTTATTACGGTCTACTCGATAGACTGTCTTGGAAGTTGCTGGACGGCTAGGGACTGGCACCACTTGTTTAGGAGCTGTTCCAACATTAGCAAGTTCTTGTTTGAGACGAGCGACTTCCTGTCTTAGTGTAGCTATTTCTCCTTCAACTGCTTCTGAAAGAACTGGCTCAGGCTTAATCTCAGCTAAACGAATAGTCATCATCTCAGCATAAATCTTAGGTTGCAGGCTAGCTTTCATATCCGCCAAGCTCACAGTCGCTATTTGAATCATTTCAAAGAGACTTTCCTGAGACAGAGCTAGATTGTCCATAAAAACTGGACTATGATGAGTATTTTCGCCACCTGTCTGAACAACTAGTAGATCACGCAAATACTGCAAGAGATCTGTCACAAAACGAGTCATGCTCTTGCCATTTTCAAACAAAAGATTCAAAGAATCAAGCGCTTTTGGAACATCCTGCTGAGACAAGGCGGCTACGTAATCATCAAGTGCTGATAGACTAATGGTGCCTGTAATCTCCTCAGAGATAGCAGTCGTGAGCTCATTTCCCTGTGTCAAACTCAAGGCTTGGTCCAGAATAGACAAGGCATCCCGCATTCCACCTTCAGCTCGTCTGGCAATGATTTCTACAGCATCTGGTTCAGAACTGATATTTTCTTTTTCTAAAATGTGATGAATATGTGCCGTGATATCTTGCGTTCGAATCGATTTAAACTCAAAACGTTGGACACGCGATAAAATAGTTGCTGGAATCTTGTGCAATTCAGTAGTCGCCAAAATAAAGACAACGTTCTGGGTTGGTTCTTCTAGGGTCTTCAAAAGCGCATTAAAGGCTCCTGTAGACAACATATGAACCTCGTCTATGATATAGACCTTATAACGTGCCAAACTAGGTGCATAGGTAGATTTATCACGAATTTCACGGATTTCATCGACTCCATTATTCGAAGCCGCATCCATTTCGATAACATCTTCTAAACTACCTTCTGTCACTGCCTGGCAGATATAGCAGTTATTACATGGTTCTCCGTCCACTTGGTTCGGACAGTTCATTGCCTTGGCAAAAATCTTGGCTACACTGGTCTTCCCAGTTCCACGAGGACCCGAGAAAAGATAAGCATGACTAATCTTTTCCTGCTCGACCGCTTGTTTTAGGGTTTTAGCCACAACTTCTTGACCTACTAGTTGTGAAAAAGTTTGACTTCTATATTTTCGATAAAGTGCTTGATACATTAGGCTTTCTCCTCAAACATTGTAAAGTCCCATTCTGTCTTCTCAAGCAAAATAGCGACAAATTGTTCCAAGTAATCACGGTCAACAGCATTGTAATCATCAATAAGTGAAGAATCCAGGTCTAAGACACCCAGCAATCGACCATTCTTGAGCATGGGAACTACGATTTCACTCTTTGCCATACTATCACAAGAAATGTAGTTTGGATAGGTGCTCACATCGCCTACTAAAACAGTCTCTTGAAACTCAGCAGCTTCTCCACATACTCCTTTTCCAAGCGGAATACGAATGCACGAAACACCACCCTGAAAAGGCCCTAAAACCAACTCGCTACCATCAAACAGATAAAATCCTGCAAATACAGTATTCGGAAAGCGAGATTTTAGGAGGGCACTAGCATTCGAAAGATTGGCAAGAACATTGCTCTCACCTTCAAGTAAATAAGAGAGTTCCTCATTTAAAAATTGATATTGTGATTGTTTTTCTGAATCTAACATAGAACTATTATATCAAAAATGAGAAAGAGACAAAAGAAAAATCCCTTGTTTTAAACAAAGGATTTTGTGATTATCAATTTGATTAAAGTTCGATATCACCGAACAAATCAGCCATTGAGAATCCTGTTTGTGTTTCTGGAAGTTCGAAATCACGTTTTTCTTGACGTTTTGGACGACGTGGACGAGCAGCACGTTTTTCTTCTTTTTGTCCTTCTTCTTGAGCTGGACGTTCTTCAAGAGCTTTGATAGAAAGAGATACGCGTTCTGCGTCAGCGTTAACATCAAGTACTTTAACAGTAACTTCTTGACCAACAGTAAGAGCTTCTTTTGGATTTTCGATACGTTTGTGTGAAATTTGTGATACATGAACAAGTCCATCGATACCTGGCAATACTTCAACAAATGCACCGAAGTCAGTCAAACGTTTAACTGTTCCTTCTACTACATCACCTTTAGCCAATTTTTGCTCAACGCCATCCCATGGTCCAGGTGTTGTTGCTTTAAGTGAAAGTGATACGCGTCCTTCTTCTTCGTTAAGATCAAGGATCTTCACTTCGATTTCTTCACCAACAGTTACAACTGATTTAGGTGATACGTTACGTTCGTGTGACAATTCAGTCAAGTGAACCAATCCATCAACTCCACCAAGGTCGATGAAAGCACCAAAGCTAGTGATACGAGCAACTTTACCAGTTACGACATCACCAACAGCCAATTTACCGAATACTTCAGCACGAGCTGCTGCAGTAGCTGCTTCAACAACTTCACGACGTGAAAGGATGAAACGGTTTTCTTTAGGATCAACTTCTTTGATTTTAGCATCAAATTCTTGGCCTACGAAACGCTCAGTGTTACGTACGAAACGAGTATCCAACATTGAAGCTGGGATAAATCCACGAACACCTTCAAATTCTACTGCAAGTCCACCTTTAACGGCACGAGTTCCTTTAACAGTAACAACTTCTTCTTCGCGTCCTACAAGTTTGTCCCATGCTTTGCGAGCTTCAAGGCGTTTTTTAGATACAAGGTATGTAACTGTATCAGTATCTTTACCAACTACTTGACGAAGTACAAGAACATCCAATACTTCTCCTACTTTCACAAAGTCATTGATATCTGCATCGCGATCGTTTGTCAATTCGCGAAGAGTCAAGACACCTTCAACACCAGTCCCAGAGATTGCAACGTTAGCTTGAGTCGCATCAACTGTCAATACTTCAGCACTAACAACATCACCAGGCTCAACTTGGCTAACGCTATTTAGCAAATCTTCAAATTCGTTCATCTAAAAAATCCTCCAACAATCAAGTTTTTCCAAACTTGACATACTTATAATTTTTTTCCTAAGCACCCGCAAAGACATGTTCATATCGTTCACGTCTTTCAATTATAAAAATAAAATACCCTAAGATATTTTTCTTTTTATCTTGAATTTATTACCTAAGAACTGGGGTAGCTGGATTCGAACCAACGCATGAGGGAGTCAAAGTCCCTTGCCTTACCGCTTGGCTATACCCCATTGATAAATGGAGAGAGAGGGATTCGAACCCCCGAACCCGAAGGAGCGGATTTACAGTCCGCCGCGTTTAGCCTCTTCGCTATCTCTCCAATGTTTAACGAGAACTATTATATCATGAAATTTTCAATAAAACAAGTATTATTTTGTCAAATTATAGTTTTCAATCAAAATTTCCACAGCTTTTTCAAGTTTTTTATAAAAACTATCGACATTTCCATTCTTTATGATGGCAAATTGGTTATCTAATTCGGCAATTTCTCCAATGACCTTTTTCCCGATCGTCAAAACGTATCCTTCATAGCTGTCTTTTCCAACAGTCACTTTTGCATCTGTTAATTGGATTTCAATTTTCTTATCTTTTTTACTCATACTGTACCTCTTTTCACTTTTTCTATTGTACAAGAAAAAGCTAAAACTAGCAAGAAAAAACTCCATTTCAGCTATTACAACTGCTATGGAGCTCTTCTTTATTTCATATCTTTTAGTCCACTTTGACAATCCATCCCTCTGGTGCTTCCACATCACCAAATTGGATACCAGTCAATTCATCATAGAGTTTACGTGTAACAGGACCTACTTCTGTTTCACTATAGAAAACATGGAAATCATCACCATGTTGGATGCCTCCAATTGGCGAAATAACCGCTGCTGTTCCACAAGCACCTGCCTCTACAAAACGCTCCAAATTATCAATTGGAACATCGCCTTCAATCGGAGTCAAGCCCAAGCGGTGTTCAGCCAAGTAAAGCAATGAGTACTTGGTAATAGATGGTAAGATAGATGGGCTTAATGGCGTTACAAATTCGTTGTTCTCTGTAATTCCAAAGAAGTTGGCTGATCCGACTTCTTCAATCTTTGTATGTGTAGATGGGTCTAAGTAGATAACATCTGAAAATTGACGTGACTTGGCCATTTTACCTGGGAGGAGGCTAGCAGCATAGTTCCCACCTACCTTGGCCGCACCTGTACCATTTGGAGCTGCCCGGTCGTATTCATCCTGAATCAAGAAATTTGTTGGGACTAAACCACCTTTAAAATAGTTACCAACCGGCATAGCAAAGATGGTGAAAATATACTCTTCTGCAGGTTTTACCCCGATAATATCTCCAACACCAATCAACAGTGGACGAAGATAAAGGGTTCCACCTGTTCCATATGGTGGGACGTATTCTTCATTTGCACGCACAACTGCTTTACAAGCTTCTACAAACATTTCTGTCGGAACTTGTGGCATCAAAAGACGGTCGCAGGTACGTTGCAGACGCTTGGCATTTTCGTCAGGACGGAACAGTTGAACACTGCCATCCTTGGTTCGATAGGCTTTCAATCCCTCAAATGCTTGCTGTCCATAGTGGAGACTTGGAGAAGACTCTGAAATATGCAAGGTTGCATCCTCTGTCAATTCTCCTTGATCCCATTGACCATTTTTGTAGTGAGCGATATAACGGTAAGGTAATTTCATATAAGCAAAGCCAAGGTTTTCCCAATCAATTGCAACTGTCATGTGTTTCTCCTTTATACTATTCAAACTATGTGTTCTATTCTACACTTTTCTAGTAAAATTTCAAGTATTATTTGTAATTTTCTGAAAATTTTTTCAACATAAAGAAATCAGCCCTCTGGACTGATTCTTTTTACGAATTTGTTTTGTCCTCTTTAAAGACTTCTTTGAGGTAAGCATCGAAAACTTCTTCATCTGAAATCGTGTCTGAAATAAAGCTTCCATTGCTAGTGCGTTCAGACAAATTCAAATCTTGCAATCGGCTCTCATAGATTGTTCCCTTGTTAGATTGGACAAGCAGCGTTTGGTCGTTTTCTTCTACTTCTGTACTAAAAAGATCACCAACGAAACCTTGCTCTGCAACTGCTCCTGCTAAAAAGACACGGTGCGGTTTGTTTTTCAACTCACGCAAGACTTGTAGGCCTCGTTTAGCACGGCTGGTCGCTGGAATTTCCTCAATGGAAACACGTTTCAAGCTTCCACGTTGGGTCAAGAGGTAGAAGGATGAGGTGTTACAGATAAAGGCAGACTGAAGCGCATCATCTGCTTTCAGGTTCATAGCCTTGACACCCGCAGCCTTGGCACCAACAACCGGAACCTCTTCGATATTGAAACGAAGGGCATAACCGTTTTGACTAATCAAGAGAACATCATCCAGTTTAATTGGAGCCACTGCTACAATTTGGTCTGTCTCGTCTTTGAGTTTAGCGTACTTAACAGACTTCGACTTGTAGGTCCGCCATGGAGAGAATTCTTTGCGTTCTACACGCTTGATTTGACCAAGTCGAGTCGCTGCAAAGTAAGTTGTCGCATCATCAAACTGATCCACTACTTCCACATAAAGGATTTCTTCATTCGTTTCAAAGTTTGTGATGGTTTGACTCAAATGCTCTCCGATGTCCTTCCAGCGAATATCTGCCAATTCATGGATTGGTCGATAGATGACATTCCCAAGAGTCGTGAACATCAAGAGATGCTGGGTTGTCTTGGCAGATTGAACAAAGATCAAACGATCATCATCACGCTTGCCAATTTCTTCCAGAGTGGATGCCGCAAAGGAACGTGGGCTAGTACGCTTGATATAGCCTGCCTTAGTCACGCTGACATAGGTATCTTCCTCGGCAATCAAACTAGCTGTGTCAATCTCGATTGCTTTCGCAGTATCTTCCAAAGTACTCAAACGTGGTGTCGCAAATTTCTTCTTGACCTCACGAAGTTCTTTCTTCATGAGATTGTACATAGTCCGTTCATCACCGATGATAGCCGCAAGCATGGCAATCTTTTCACGCAATTCTGCTTCTTCTTCCTGCAAGACAACCACGTCTGTATTGGTCAAACGATAAAGTTGTAAGGTAACGATAGCTTCGGCTTGCTCTTCTGTAAAATCATAGCTGACCTTGAGGTTTTCCTTGGCGTCAGCCTTGTTCTCAGAAGCACGGATAAGGGCAATGACTTCGTCCAAAATCGAAATCACGCGAATCAAACCTTCAACGATATGGAGACGTTTCTCAGCCTTTTCCTTATCAAAACGGGAACGTGCCAAAATCACTTCACGACGGTGGGCGATATAGCTAGATAAGATTGGAACAATTCCAACCTGACGAGGTGTGAAATTGTCAATCGCCACCATGTTAAAATTGTAATTGATTTGCAGGTCAGTGTATTTAAAGAGATAGTTAAGAACCAGCTCCGTATTGGCATCTTTTTTTAGCTCAATAGCGATACGAAGACCGTCACGGTCAGACTCATCACGAACTTCAGCAATACCAGCTACCTTGTTATTGACACGAACATCATCAATTTTCTTGACGAGATTAGCCTTATTGATTTCATAAGGAATCTCAGTGATAACGATTTGTTCCTTACCACCTTTTAGCTTTTCAACCTCCGTCTTAGAACGAACAACCACGCGCCCTTTCCCAGTTTCATAGGCCTTCTTGATTTCATCACGCCCTTGGATGATAGCTCCTGTAGGAAAATCTGGCCCAGGCAAGAATTCCATGAGTTTGTCCACCTTGGCTGTTGGATGGTCAATCATGTAGACTGTCGCATCGATAACCTCAGCCAAATTATGTGGTGGAATGTCCGTAGCATATCCAGCTGAAATCCCAGTCGAGCCATTGACTAAAAGATTGGGGAAGGCTGCTGGCAAGACAGTTGGTTCTTTCTCGGTATCGTCAAAGTTCCAAGCAAAGGGAACTGTCTTTTTCTCGATATCCTGAAGAAGATAACCAGCAATCTCAGACAAACGCGCCTCAGTATAACGCATTGCCGCAGGCGGATCTCCGTCCATAGAACCGTTATTACCGTGCATTTCAACTAGAATCTCACGATTTTTCCAGTCCTGAGACATACGAACCATGGCATCATAGATAGAACTGTCACCGTGTGGGTGGAAATTCCCCATGATGTTCCCGACAGACTTGGCAGACTTACGGTAGCTCTTGTCAAAAGTATTGCCATCCTTATTCATCGAATAAAGAATGCGACGCTGAACCGGCTTCAACCCATCACGAATATCTGGCAAAGCCCGGTCTTGAATAATGTACTTGGAGTAGCGACCAAAGCGCTCTCCCATGATGTCCTCAAGGGACATGTTTTGAATGTTACTCATATATGATACAGAGCCCGTAAAATACCAAGTGTAAAGATAAATTCTTGAAGTAAGCTCTCAAAAGAATTTATTTTTTTACACAGTATCTAGAGCATGTTCAACTCCTTTCAAAGAATATAGAGTAGGTTTTAAATAGAGAAAAGATGAAAGGTCTAGGGATTTTAGTTTCTCATAACTAACTGTATCTATTATTCTAGCCATTTTTCATAGGAAATAGCGTAGGCTTTAAATCCCTTGCGCTCATAAATCCACTTTGCACTATCATTCCACGAGTAAGCATGAAGTTTAACACGCTGGATATTAGTTCTCTTCAGCCACTCCATACAGTCGTCCAACAACATATGCCCAATTCCTTTCCCTCTAACAGAGGCGCTGACAAACAGTTCATCAATCAGTCCTATTTGACCTGTTCCATTATCCGCAGTTGCGTCTTCATCATATACCCTTGCCAAGCCATAACCTACAATATCTTGATGATATTCAGCTAAAATAATGTATGTTCGTCCATCATCTCTATTTTCAAATGTTTTTAGTGCCTGGCTTTTAATAGCTTCAAGAACCTGCGAATAATCATCGTATGTTGATTTTTCATCATGGTGTTGCCTATTGAATCGGCTTAGTGCAGATGTCAGTTCGACAAAAATTTCTTTATCATTTTCGCGTGCTTCACGAAGTGTAATAGACTGTTTGTTATGCTTCATGACTGATTGCCTTTCTCTTTTGTAATAGCTAGCTGAAATAGTGTATGAGACCAGCGAACCTAAAGTTGCATAGCGAAATTTAGAGTCTAAGTCTCTCTTTAGCGTACCGAATCATTTTTTCTGCAGTTTCTTTATCATAAGGAAAACCAGTCTTGACAGAGAAAGTATGAGCTTCTTGGTGGAAAAGTTGCATCGTAGCAAACAAAGACTGAGTGATTTTATCTATACTTGAAAAATCAAGCACAACAGAGAATTCTTTCTCTTTCTCAGCAGGTAGATAGTTAAAGAGATATTTATAGTTCTTGCCGATATCAACAGTTCCTCTAGCACTTGCTACCTGCCAAGCCAAGACCTTCAAGAGTTCTTGCTGGCAAATACCGTAAAGATGGTCCGTTGCATAAATGACTTGCTCGCGACAGATTCCCTTGACCACATAGGCTGATACCCACCAAAATTCATTGCAGGCTTTTTCGAAATCTGTCTGACTAGCTGGATTCGTCCAGTAACGCTGAGTATTTGGAGAATAAGGCGAAAATAAGCCCTTAGGGTCCTCTAGCACCGTGAAATCCGCTTCGCTTTCTACCCACTCCTTGATATACTCTTTAGGACATAGAGTCAAATCAATACGGTTGCCATCTTCAAAGAGCATGAGATAGAGACGACGGTTGCCTAGGATATTATGCTGCTCAATGATACGAGCGCCAAACTGGTCCAACCAAGCAAGATTGCTTGTTAGAGTGTCTAAGTCATCCACAACATAAACCACGTCGTAATCCTGAAATTCATCTTTTGGTGCTTTTGTATCAGTTCGTGAACCAGACATGGCGACAGCCTCAACTTGTAAAGTTTTTGCAGTCTGTAAAATCACATCGAGCATTTCTGTTTCTGTTCTCATTTTAATACCTTATTAGTTATTATTTTTTTGAGTGTTGTGAAAAAACATGTCTATAAAGTAGGCTATCTACTAGGTTCTTTCATTATCAAATTCTAAACCTATTTTTGATATGAGCTTTATAACTTTCTTTCACCTAGCTATTAAAATTTTTCACCTTGTACTATAAACCGATCTAAATATTAAATAATCACTAACAATTAGTTGATTTACTAAGTTAGTAATCATAAAGAAATATTTTCTCTCGATACAATAACTTGTTAGTCATTAAAAACATGAGAAAAATTAGGAACAATAAAATCACATGAAGAAGATAACACATTATACGACATTATCTATAACAATATACATACCTATCTTCCCTGAAATCATTATTGGTTCTTTTCGTTGTTTTCAATAAATTAGAAACTTTTAAGAAAATCAGTTCTGCCATTTCATCGCAACACGAAAGCAACTCATCAAGAATTTCTTCAGCTTTATAATAACAATCTTGGTCACAAGCTAATGGGTGAAATCGTGGCACTATGAAAAAATTATGCTTCTTCAAAAATCTTGTTCTTACATTTAATTCTCCATCGATTGTTTGTAACATACCGTTTTCAGTAAATCTTTTAGTATTATAACTTGTTATAGGATAATAATCACCATCAGAATAAGCGTAGTCTTTAGTAATACTATTCGATTCGCAATCATCTGCATCCCCTCTTATCTTTGCTGGAACATCTCCATCAACCTCAATCATAATAAACTTATTCCAATACCCTGGAGAATTAAAAGCCACCAATCTGTTGATTTTTATTTCATAATATAACGTTGAATTAGCTATTCTCATAAGTATTTTTCCGTCTTCAAATTGTAATCTAGATATACCTTCATAAGAGGATCCTCTGACCTTCCGGATAGGTGAAACTTCTAAATAATTGAAATCTTCAAAGAAATTGGTTAAACGATTAATTATTACTTTTTGGTCATTATATACTTTAAAGTTCTTATTATCACAATCTGGAAAAGATTCATAAAATCTATTCTCAAAGAAAATTGAGGAAGCTAAATGGGGGATTGGTTTATCTTTAGAATTAACTTCTACTTGTTTACTGTCAAAATTTTGATTTTCTCCTCCTCCACTTACTTCTTTATTTTGAGAGTTCGAATTCTCAACTTGATTAGCTTCTATCAGATGATTCATAGTAGCAATGTCAGCTATTGTAAAATTAGATGCTTTTTTAACTTCTTCAATCAAGAGTTTATTCAATTCATCCATCACTTCAAAAAATAGAACAGAATTAAAGTCTTGACTACTAAACATTGATTTGAGATGATTTTTGAAATCTTCATAACCTTTATATTCACTGTTCAATGTATACCGAATTTTTATAAGCTCTTCAAAAACTTGATTTTCCTTCCAGACTTTGGCCATACCATCATAACTCGGATTTTCGGCATGTCTCTTGAATATATATTTTTCAAAATCGTTTACTGCATTTTGAATTTTTTGGGTTTCAAGTTTTTCATCTATTCCCAGCCCCTCTAAAAGCTTGTCCAAATCCATCCCAGTAAAATCAAAGAAAAAAGATATCAATTTTTGTTTATCCATACATTCTTCCCCCTAAAACACCATCTCCCCACTCTCCTCCAGCGTAAACTTGACATTGTCTTCAATCCACTTACGGCGTGGTTCAACCTTGTCACCCATGAGGACATTGACGCGACGTTCTGCGCGGGCTAGGTCTTCAATCGTAACACGGATGAGTGTACGAGTTTCCGGATTCATAGTTGTTTCCCAAAGTTGGTCCGCATTCATCTCACCAAGACCTTTGTAGCGTTGGAGGGTAGCCCCTTTACCGAACTGCTTACGGAGTTCTTCTAGCTCTCCGTCCGTCCAAGCGTAGGCCACTTCTTCTTTCTTGCCTTTGCCTTTGGACATCTTGTAAAGAGGCGGAAGGGCGATATAGACATGTCCTGCCTCAACTAGCGGACGCATGTAACGGTAGAAGAATGTTAAAAGAAGAGTCTGAATATGGGCACCGTCGGTATCGGCATCGGTCATGATAATGATCTTGTCATAGTTGGCATCTTCAAGGGAGAAGTCTGCACCCACTCCCGCACCGATGGTATAAATCATGGTGTTGATTTCTTCATTTTTGAGGATATCTGCCATCTTAGCCTTGGCTGTATTAATAACCTTACCTCGAAGGGGCAAGATAGCCTGGAACTTACGGTCACGGCCTTGCTTGGCAGAACCACCCGCAGAGTCCCCCTCAACTAGGTAGAGTTCATTCTTGGCAGGGTTTTTAGACTGGGCTGGAGTCAATTTTCCAGATAACAAGCCCTTGTCTTTTTTATTTTTTTTGCCATTTCGGCTCTCATCACGCGCTTTACGTGCTGCTTCACGAGCGTCACGAGCCTTGATAGCCTTGCGGATGAGATTGGAAGCTAGTTCTCCATTTTCCATGAGGAAGAAAGTTAATTTTTCTGCGACAATGCTATCAACAATCGGGCGAGCCAGTGGACTGCCTAGTTTGTCCTTAGTCTGTCCTTCAAACTGAAGGTGCTCTTCAGGAACCAGAATAGAAAGAACGGCTGCTAGTCCCTCACGGTAGTCCGACCCTTCAAGGTTTTTATCTTTTTCCTTGAGAAGTCCCGTCTTACGCGCATAGTCATTCATAACCTTGGTAATGGCGGACTTGAGTCCTGTCTCGTGCGTTCCACCATCCTTGGTACGAACGTTATTAACAAAGGACAAGATGTTATCTGAAAATCCATCATTGTACTGGAGGGCTACTTCTATTTGGAAACCATTTTCTTCCCCTTCAAAGTATAGAACCGGTGTCAAGGTTTCCTTGTCTTCATTGAGGTAAGAAACAAAGTCTTGTACCCCGTTCTCATAATGAAATTCGATTGCTTCATCTGTTCGTTTGTCTGTCAGAGACAAGGTCACATTTTTTAAGAGAAAGGCTGACTCATTGAGTCGTTCTGAAATGGTATTGTATTTGAAGTCAGTCGTAGAAAAAATCGTCGCGTCAGGCATGAAAGTGACTTTGGTACCTGTCTTAGACTTGGGTGCTGTACCAATTTTTTTCAAGGTTGTAACAGGTTTTCCACCATTTTCAAAACGTTGCTTGTAGACTGTACCGTCACGAGTAATTTCAACTTCTAGCCAACTAGAAAGGGCATTAACGACTGAAGATCCCACTCCGTGAAGACCTCCAGATGTCTTATAGCCACCTTGACCGAATTTCCCTCCAGCGTGGAGAATGGTAAAGATAACTTCAACAGTTGGAATTCCCATGGCGTGCATTCCCGTTGGCATCCCACGTCCGTGGTCTTGAACCGTTAAACTCCCGTCTTTATTGATGGTCACATCAATGCGATCACCAAATCCAGACAAGGCTTCATCGACTGCATTGTCCACTATTTCCCAGACCAAATGATGGAGACCTGCTCCGTCGGTCGATCCAATGTACATCCCTGGACGTTTACGGACCGCATCCAACCCTTCTAGCACCTGAATGGCGTCATCATTGTAGTTATTAATATTGATTTCCTTTTTTGACACAAGGAACCTCCTATTTGTTCATCTTTTCTATTTTACAGGTTTTCTAGCGATTTTGCAAAGCTTTTCCCTTTCAGCTGTCACAATTTCACAGGATATTCTCTGACTTTCTATACCATTTCATGGTATAATAGTACTATGATGACATTTGTATTATTAATTTTAGCTTATCTGCTAGGTTCGATTCCGTCTGGTCTTTGGATTGGACAAATCTTCTTTCAAACAAATCTGCGTGAACATGGTTCTGGAAACACCGGAACAACCAATACTTTCCGAATTTTAGGTAAAAAAGCGGGTATGGCAACCTTTGTGATTGACTTCTTTAAAGGGACCTTGGCTACTCTACTTCCTATTCTTTTCCACCAACAAGGTGTATCACCTCTCGTCTTTGGACTTTTGGCCGTAATTGGACATACCTTTCCTATCTTTGCAGGGTTTAAAGGGGGCAAGGCTGTCGCAACAAGCGCTGGAGTTATTTTCGGATTTGCGCCTGTCTTCTGTCTCTACCTGGCAATCGTATTCTTTGGAACCCTCTATCTAGGCAGTATGATTTCACTGTCTAGTGTTACTGCTTCTATCGCAGCCGTTATCGGAGTTCTCCTATTTCCACTATTTGGTTTTATCCTAAACAGCTATGACCCTCTCTTCATTTTAATTATCCTAGCACTTGCTAGCTTGATTATCATTCGTCACAAGGATAATATCACACGTATCAAAAACAAAACTGAAAACCTCGTTCCTTGGGGACTAAACTTAACCCATCAAAATCCTAAAAAATAAAACGCCAGTTTAAACTGACGTTTTTTTGTATGCTTATTTTGACTTGATGTAGTTGATACCGTCTGCCTTAGGTGCAACTGCTTTTCCAAAGAAGGCTGCCAAGACAAGAATGGTCAAGACATAAGGCGCGATTTGAAGGTAAACCGCTGGCACTCCTTGTAGGAAAGGCAATTGAGAACCGATAACTGCCAAACTTTGTGAAAGTCCAAAGAAGAGACTAGAAAGCATAGCACCAATTGGGTTCCATTTACCAAAGATCATCGCAGCAAGGGCGATAAATCCAGGACCGACAATAGTTGTCACTGAGAAGTTTACTGAAATGGATTGAGCATAAATCGCTCCCCCAATTCCCCCAAGGAAACCTGAAATAATAACCCCTAAATATCTCATCATGTAGACATTGATCCCCAAGGTATCCGCTGCTTGAGGGTGTTCACCGACAGAGCGAAGGCGAAGACCAAAGCGTGTCTTAAAGAGAATAAACCAAGCAAGGAAAGAGAAGGCAATCGCTATATAACCTAGTAGACTAGTAGACTTGAAGAAGATATCTCCAATCACTGGGATATCAGCCAAAACCGGGAAATCAAAACGTCCAAAAGTCTGGCTTAAGTTATCCGTTTGCCCTTTGTTATAAAGAACTTTAACCAAGAAAACCGCTAGGGCAGGAGCCATCAAGTTCAATACTGTACCACTGACAACATGGTCCGCACGGAAATGAACTGTAGCGACTGCATGGATGAGGGAGAAAATAGCTCCCACGACACCAGCAACTAACAAGGAAATCCAAGGAGTCGCTGCTCCAAGTTGTTCTGCAAACTCAAGGTTAAAGACAACCCCAGAAAAGGCTCCCATAACCATAATTCCTTCAAGACCGACGTTAACGACACCACCACGTTCAGAGAAAACTCCTCCGATACTCGTAAAAATAAGTGGTGCTGAATAAATTAGCATAGAAGAGACCAAGAGGGTGAGTAATGTTGTAATAGACATCCTTACTTACCTCCTTTAACTTGTTTTTTAGGTTTGACAAAGCGTTCGATAATGTAGTGAACACTGACAAAGAAGATAATAGACGCTGTTACAATGCTAACAAGCTCAGACGGAACTTGTGCTGCGTTCATACCTGGTGCACCAACTTGTAGAACACCAAATAAGAAGGCTGCAAAGAGAATTCCAATTGGTGAATTTCCAGCAAGCAAACTAACTGCCATCCCGTTAAATCCGATAGCTAATGATGATCCCTGAACGTAAACGTTTTGGAAGGTACCAAGACCTTCGACCGCTCCACCAAGACCAGCCAGAGCACCAGAGATAATCATTGATAGAATGATTGTACGTTTTGCTGAAATACCAGCGTACTCTGAAGCATGGGGGTTAAGACCAACTGCACGAATTTCAAAACCGAGAGTCGTTTTCTTGAGCAAGAACCAAATCACACAAACAGCAATGATTGCAAAGAAGATTCCGATATTCATACGAGAATTTCCAGTCAACTCTGATAACCATGGTGTCTGGTATGTAGCATTGGCACTAACACGAATCGTTGAATCTGTACTTTGCATAATATCTTTAGGAAAGGCATGAATAAAAGCATTTCCCACATACAATACAATGTAGTTCATCATGATGGTCACGATAACCTCTGACGTACCGAGATAGGCTCTGAGGATACCTGGAATCGCACCAACAATTCCACCTGCGATCAAAGCAATGATCACTGTTAATGGAATCAAAACGAGACGAGGCATATCTGGATTTGACAAGGCAAACCAACCACTGAGGATCCAACCCGCAAGAGCCTGACCAGGAAGCCCAACGTTAAAGAAACCTGCACGGCTGGCAACTGCAAAACCAAGACCTATCAAGATAAGAGGACCCATGGCACGGAAAATTTCTCCAATCCCACGGAGGCTACCAAAAGCTGTATAGAACAACTCCTCATAGCCCCAGATAGCATCATATCCGAAGATCCACATGACAATGGCTCCGAGCAAGATTCCTAAGAATACGGAAATCAAGGGAACCGAAATTTGTTGTAATTTTTTAGACATCACTCTTCTCCTTTCCCAAGTTTCCACCTGCCATCAAGACACCAAGTTCTTGTTTGTTAGTCGTTTCTGGCGATACAATACCTTGAATCTTACCATCGTGAATAACAGCAATTCGGTCTGAGACATTTAAAATCTCATCCAATTCAAAGCTGACAACAAGGACAGCCTTCCCGTTATCACGTTCTTCAATCAAACGTTTGTGGATATATTCAATGGCACCGACATCCAAACCACGAGTTGGCTGGCTGACGATAAGGAGATCAGGATCACGATCAATCTCACGAGCAATAATCGCTTTTTGTTGGTTTCCTCCTGAGAGTGCAGCTGCAGGGACAAATTCACTGGCAGCACGGACGTCAAACTCTTCCATCAATTTCTTAGCATGCGAAGTGATATTGGCATAGTTCAAGATACCATTCTTGCTGAGTGGTTCTTTGTAGTAGGTTTGAAGAGCGATATTTTCTGAAATCATCATCTCCAAAATCAAGCCATCACGGTGACGATCCTCAGGAACGTGCCCCACGCTTAGTTCTGTAATTTGTCGAGGATGCATCCCCACGATCGATTTGCCTTTTAATTCAACGCTACCTGACTCAACCTTACGAAGACCAGTAATGGCTTGAATGAGTTCAGATTGACCATTGCCATCAATCCCTGCAATACCGACGATTTCACCAGCACGAACATCCAAAGAAAGATTTTTTACTGCTGGTACACCGCGGTTTTCATTGACAACCAAGTCTTTGATAGACAAGACCACTTCTTTGGGTTGTGGTTCCTGTTTTTCCGTTTTAAAGGAGACTGAGCGTCCAACCATCATTTCCGCCAAGTCCGCATTTGTTGCGCCTGCAATTTCAACCGTCTGGATTGATTTCCCACGACGGATAACCGTCACTCGATTCGATACTGCACGAATCTCATCCAGTTTATGGGTAATCAAAATGATGGACTTCCCTTCTTTGACAAGGTTTTTCATGATTGCCATCAACTCATCAATCTCTGAAGGAGTCAATACGGCTGTAGGTTCATCAAAGATAAGGATATCAGCACCACGATAGAGTGTTTTCAAGATTTCTACACGTTGTTGGGCACCAACGGAAATATCCGCCACCTTAGCAGCAGGATCCACTGCCAAACCATAACGTTCAGAAAGAGCCTTGATTTCTTTAGTAGCACCAGCTATATCTAGAACACCATTTTTAGTGATTTCACTCCCTAAAATGATATTCTCAGCTACTGTAAAAGCCTCAACCAACATAAAATGTTGGTGAACCATCCCAATTCCAAGACCAGCGGCTTTAGATGGTGAATCTAGTTTTACAACCTGACCATTCACCACAATTTCACCACTCGTTGGCTCAAGAAGTCCTGCCAGCATATTCATCAGAGTAGATTTACCCGCTCCATTTTCTCCTAAAAGTGCATGGATTTCACCTTTTCGCAGTTGCAAGTTGATTTTGTCGTTTGCTACAAATTCACCAAACACCTTGGTAATATCCCGCATCTCAATGACATTTTCGTGTGCCATATGCTCTTCCTTTCAGAGGTTTATTTTATTTCAATAAAACCTGCTAATCACATTAACAAGCTCTATTGAGACAAAAATTGCCTCAATTCTTAAAGAAGCGACCAATGGCCGCTTCCTAAGAAATGACTTTTATCCATTATTTTTCAGGAACTTTAATGCTTCCGTCAAGGATTTTAGCTTTTGCATCTTCAACAGCTTTTTTACCTTCTTCTGAAAGGTTTGTCACTGCTAGCTCAACCCCTTTATCTTTCAATGAGTAAACAATCACTTGTCCACCAGGGAATTCACCTTTTTCTGTTTTGTTGGCAATATCTTTTACAGTTGTACCAACTTGTTTCAATGTAGATACAAGAACGAAGTTAGATTCTTTACCATCTTTAGAAGTGTATTTACCTTCTGCTGCTTGGTCACGGTCTACACCGATAACCCAAACTTTTTCGTCTTCGTTTTTGTTTTCATTCAATGATTTTGCTTCAGCAAAGACACCAGCACCTGTACCACCAGCTGCTTGGTAGACGACGTCTGCACCGGCAGCGTATTGGGCTGCTGCGATTGTTTTACCTTTGGCAGCATCACCAAATGAACCAGCGTAGTCAACTTGGACTTTGATAGATGGATCTACTGACTCAACACCAGCTTTGAATCCAGCTGCAAAACGTGAAATAACTTCAGATTCGATACCACCTACAAAACCAACTTGTTTTGTTTTCGTAGTTTTCGCTGCTGCAACACCAGCAAGGTAAGCTGCTTCGTTATCCGCAAATCTTACGCTCGCAACATTCTTTTGACCTTCAATCACATCATCAATCAAGACATAGTTTAGGTCAGAGTGGTCTTTTGCTGCTTCCTCAACTGCATTGTGAAGGGCAAAACCAACACCAAAGATCAGGTTGTAACTTCCAGCCGCTTGTTGCAAGTTGTTAGCATAGTCTGCTTCACTTGTTGATTGGAAGTAAGTGTAACCTTTATCTTTAGAAAGATTGTGTTCTTTACCCCAGTCTTGCAAACCTTCCCAAGCTGATTGGTTAAATGATTTATCATCAACACCACCAGTATCTGTTACGATCGCTGCTTTGGTCTTCATTTCTGATGAAGATGAAGCTGCGTTACGAGAAGAGCGGTTACCACATGCAGCAAGTCCAACTGCTGCTACTGCAACTAGACCAAGGCCTAGCCATTGTTTCTTGTTCATTACTGAACCTCCTAAATAAGATGTGCAACGATGTTGCAAGTATGGATTATTTGGTCACACAGACCACAGCCACTTCAAGAGTGGCCCAGACTAATTTAAGTCTGTAAATGAGTATGGAAGTAACTCCCCGACCGTCATCTCGACCGTCGATTTATCTTTAGCGACTAAGGTCACTTTTAGATCTTGTTCAAAAAATTCAACCATGACCTGGCGGCAAGCACCACATGGCGAGATGGGTTTTTCAGTTTGTCCGTAGACAATCAATTCTGAAAATTCCCGTTTCCCCTCAGAGACTGCCTTGAAGATAGCTGTACGTTCCCCACAGTTAGTCAAGGGATAACTAGCATTCTCGATGTTCACACCTGTATAAATACTACCATCCTTGGCTACTAAAACAGCTCCGATAGGAAAGTGAGAATAGGGCACGTAGGCATTCTTGCTGGTTTCAATTGCTAGTTCAATTAACTCAGTAGTCGCCATCAGCCAATTCTCCTTTTAAGATTGCTACACCAGCGGATGTTCCAATACGAGTAGCACCTGCTTCCACAAAAGCGACAGCATCCGCATATGAACGAGCTCCACCAGCTGCCTTAACTCCCATATCTGGTCCGACTGTTTTACGCATCAACTGAACATCCTCAATAGTGGCACCACCAGTTGAAAATCCAGTTGATGTTTTGACAAAGTCAGCGCCTGCTTTCTGGGATAATTGGCAAGCCACAACCTTTTCATCGTCTGTCAACAAGCAAGCTTCAATAATGACCTTCACCAACTTGTCACCACTTGCTTCTACGACAGCACGGATGTCCGATTCAACTAAATCCAGATTGCCTGATTTGAGAGCACCGACATTGATAACCATATCAATCTCATCTGCACCATTTTGGACAGCTTCTTTTGTTTCAAAAGCTTTCACAGCTGAAGTTGTTGCTCCCAAAGGAAAACCTACTACTGTACAAACTTTTACATCTGAGCCTTCAAGCCCTGTTTTCGCATGTTTCACCCATGTGGGATTAACACAAACGCTGGCAAAGTCATACTCACGCGCTTCAGATAGCAAACAATCAATTTGTTCTTGGCTTGCATCTTGCTTTAAAAGCGTATGATCAATATATTTATTTAACTTCATATTCGGATTCTCCCTGGTTTTATGAGATAATTTCTATAATTTCTCGTAAACTTTGCACTCCATCATTTATTTTAACATATTTTTGAAATTCTGTAACTAGTTCAGAAGAAATTTTTCCATTTGTATAAACTTTTGCAACAATTTCCCCTTTTTGAACGGAGTCTCCAACCTTCTTCTCAAAAACAATCCCTGTTTCATAGTCCAAGTCATCAGACTTGATTGCACGACCAGCTCCTAGTCTCATGGCATAGAGGCCAAATTCCATTGCAGGAAGAGCTGAAATAACACCCGTATCTTGAGCTGGAATTTCCACCACATGGGCAACTTTGACGGGGCGATAAAGATCTTCTAAATCACCGCCTTGTGCTGTTACCATTTCTTCAAACTTAGCCAGTGCTTGGCCATTTTCCAGGTGTTGACGGATTTCCTCGATCGTTTTCTCAACATCAGCCAATCCAAGCATAATCTGAGCTAACTCGCAGATAAAGTGACTAATATCTTCTCGACCTTTTCCTTGAAGAATCTCGATTGCCTCAAGGATTTCGAGACGATTGCCAATGGCTCGTCCCAAGGGTTGGCTCATATCGGTAATAACTGCTACCGTCTTTCGACCAACTGCCTTACCAAGATCCACCATGGTTTGAGCCAATTCGCGTGCCTCATCAACCGTCTTCATAAAGGCACCCTCACCGACCGTTACATCTAGCAAAATGGCATCCGCTCCTGCAGCAATTTTCTTGCTCATCACCGAACTCGCAATCAAAGGAATCGTGTCGACAGTTGCGGTCACATCTCGGAGGGCATAGAGAAGTTTATCTGCTTTAACCAGCTGATCTGACTGCCCAATGACAGATACACCAATGTCCTGTACCTGACGAATGAAATCCTCTTGACTTCGCTCGACTTGGTAGCCCTTAATGGATTCCAATTTATCAATTGTCCCACCAGTATGGCCGAGACCTCGACCACTCATCTTAGCAACAGGCACGCCGAAACTCGCAACAAGGGGAGCCAAAATCAAGGTCACCTTATCACCTACACCACCAGTCGAATGCTTGTCAACTTTAACCCCATCAATAGCTGACAAATCAAACTCCTGACCTGTTTTAACCATATTCATCGTCAGATCAGAAATCTCACGTGTGGTCATTCCTTTAAAATAAACAGCCATAGCAAAAGCAGACATTTGATAATCTGGAACAGTTCCAGCCACATAGCCTTCTACCAACCATTTGATTTCAGCCGTAGTCAGTTCTTGACCATCTCGTTTCTTTTGGATTAAATCAACTGCTCTCATTCTTTCACACTTCTAAGGATATAATATCCCTTATCTTTCTTTACAATTTCACAACTTCCAAAAACGTCTTCCATCTTATTTCTAGCACTTGGAGCCCCTTGTTTTTTCTGAATGACGATGGTTAAATCTCCTCCGTCTTTCAAGAAATCTCTGCTCTTTTCGATAATCTCATGAACAACCTGTTTGCCCGCTCGAATCGGCGGATTGGAAATAACATGGTCAAACTTCCCTTCAACTTGTTCATAGATATTGGATTGGAAAATCGTTGCTTCTACTTTATTACGTTCAGCATTTTGTCGCGCTAGGTCCAAGGCACGATTATTGATATCGACCATGGTTACCTGAGCTCCATAAGCCTTGGCTAACGACAAACCCAATGGCCCATAACCACAACCCACATCAAGGACCTTCTCTCCTTCATTGACCTCTAGGCACTTAAGCAAGAGCTGACTCCCAAAGTCAACCATTTTCTTGCTGAAAACACCCGCATCCGTCAAAAAGGTCATGTTTTCTCCCAACAACTCCACTCTCAACTCATGAATGTCGTGAGCAGCATCAGGATTTTCTGCATAATACATTTTACTCATAAAACTATTTTACCATAATTTGGCTTGAATTGTAAATCGTTTACAAAGTGATGATCAAATGAAAAAGACTGAAGAATCCTAGTCAAAAAACCTTTTCTTCAATCTCTTTCAATTATTAGAAATACATTACAATCTATCGGGAACTACAAATTATCATAGTCAGGAAAAAACAGTTCGTCTGCAATCGGGCGCATTTTTATTACTATTTCTTAACCTTAAAATACTTTATTATCAACAAGATTCCCAATATGATGTTTAGATAAAAACCCAACTGATAAGTTTGTGTCAAGATTTCCAAACTTGTCCAAAGTCGTATCAAATCTTCTAGTGACATACGGAATAGATATCCTTCTGTAGCAATCCACAAAATCAAAAATAGATAACTACCAGCAGCAAGCCATTTCATCCACCGTTTTTTTAGTAGCCAAGCAATCAAGAGCGAACAGATAAAGACAACTGTTACAATGGCATGTTCCATCAAAAAAGTAAAACCGTAATAGATTTCCACAAAGCGTCTACCATTATCCGCATTCGCTCCTTTTATAAAAGGTAAGGAAAAACTGAGAATAAAACAGAGTTCCAATATATAACTTTTTAATATTTTCATGACACACCTCCTATAAGTTGCGAACCCAAAAGCTCACTTTTAATAACTGATAAGTCTTCAGAAACCATTCCCTATCTCATCATTAAATTATTCAACCTCCATCTACCTCTATTATACGATATTGACTTACTACCATCAAGAAACCGCTTTATCTTTTTAGCTTTTTATGGTATGATAAACAAAATATCTAGGGGAAAACAAATGACCAACGAATTTTTACATTTTGAAAAAATCAGTCGCCAGACTTGGCAATCATTGCATCGCAAAACAACCCCTCCCTTGACAGAGGAAGAGTTAGAATCCATCAAGAGTTTCAATGACCAGATTAGTCTACAGGACGTAACAGATGTCTATCTTCCCCTAGTTCATCTTATCCATATTTACAAGCGCACCAAGGATGATTTGGCCTTTTCAAAAGGAATTTTTCTCCAACGCGAAAGTAAATCTCAGCCTTTTATCATTGGGGTTTCTGGTAGTGTTGCTGTGGGAAAATCAACTACTAGTCGCTTACTTCAGATTCTTTTATCACGTACTCTCCCGGATGCTACTGTAGAATTGGTGACAACTGACGGTTTTCTCTATCCCAATCAAACCTTGATTGACCAAGATATCTTAAATCGCAAAGGTTTTCCTGAAAGTTATGATATGGAAACCTTGCTGAATTTTCTTGACCGCCTAAAGAATGGGCAAGATGTCGATATTCCTGTCTATTCTCATGAAGTGTATGACATCGTTCCTGGAGAGAAACAACGTGTCAAAGCTGCTGATTTTGTCATTGTCGAAGGCATCAATGTCTTTCAAAACCCTCAAAATGAGCGCCTTTACATTACTGATTTCTTTGATTTCTCCATCTATGTGGATGCTGCTGTCGAGGACATTGAAAGCTGGTATCTGGATCGTTTCTTAAAGCTGCTCAGCTTTGCCCAAAATGATCCCAACAGCTACTACCACCGCTTTACGCAAATGCCGATTGGAGAAGTTGAAGCCTTTGCTCACCAGGTTTGGACCAGCATTAATCTCACAAATCTACAAAACTATATCGAACCGACAAGGAATCGTGCTGAGGTTATTCTCCACAAGACTAAAAACCATGAAATCGATGAAATTTACCTAAAAAAATAATTTCCCCTTGTCAAAACATAAGTTTTCAGATATAATAGTATAGTTAGTAAATATGGAGGTAAGAACATTGGCAAACATTAAATCAGCTATCAAACGCGCTGAATTGAACGTTAAACAAAACGAAAAAAACTCAGCTCAAAAATCAGCTATGCGTACTGCTATCAAAGCTTTCGAAGCAAACCCTTCTGAAGAACTTTTCCGTGCTGCTAGCTCAGCTATCGACAAAGCAGAAACTAAAGGTTTGATTCATAAAAACAAAGCAAGCCGCGATAAAGCTCGTCTTTCAGCTAAACTTGCTAAATAAGAAACAGTCCATAGAGGCTGTTTTTTTGTCCTCTAATCAGAAAAGGTAGAAAATGAAAATAGCAATCATCGGATATTCTGGAGCAGGCAAGTCAACTCTAGCTGAAAAGTTGTCAAACTACTACTCCATCCCCAAACTGCATATGGACACACTCCAATTTCAACCTGGTTGGCAAGACAGTGACCGCGAATGGATGTTGACCGAGATGAAAAACTTTCTCACAAAGCATGAAGCTTGGGTCATCGATGGCAACTACTCTTGGTGTTGCTATGAAGAAAGAATGCAGGAAGCTGACCAAATCATCTTTCTCAATTTTTCACCATGGACTTGTCTCTTTCGAGCCTTTAAACGGTATCTCACTTACCGAGGCAAGGTCCGAGAAAGTATGGCTGCAGGTTGTCCTGAACGCTTTGACTGGGAATTTATCCGATGGATTCTCTGGGATGGGCGGACAAAGAATGCTAAAGAACGCTATCAACGGGTTCAAGAAACCTATCCAGAGAAAGTAATTGTCCTCCGGTCGCAAAAGGAGATGGACCACTTCTTAGAAAATCTCGTAAACAACAATAAAAACCAACGTGCCTAACGTTGGTTTTTCGCTATTACCCAATCACACTTCCGTTTGGTACAGCTGGATCAACTGTGAGAAGGGTTAATTGTCCATCATGTTCAGCTGAGAGAATCATCCCTTGGCTGACATATTTTTTCATCATCTTGCGTGGTTTGAGGTTGGCAACGATTTGGACTTTCTTGCCGACCAATTCTTGTTCGTTTGGATAGTATTTGGCAATTCCTGAGAGGATTTGACGATCTTCACCATCACCAGCATCTAGGCGGAATTGGAGCAACTTATCAGAACCTTCCACTTTAGAAACTTCTTTGACCTCTGCGACACGAATTTCAACCTTATCAAAGTCTTCAAATTTGATTTCATCCTTGTTGAGTTTGAGTTCGACTTCGTCTGGATTCCATTCTTTTTCGACAGCTGGCTTATTGCCTTCCATTTGTTCCTTGATATAGGCGATTTCTTCTTCCATATCCAGACGTGGGAAGATTGGTGTCCCTTTGGCAACTACAGTCACATCTACTGGGAAGTCAGCCAAGCTCAAGTTCTCAAGACTTGCTACTTCTTCCAAACCAAGTTGAGTCAAGACTGCACGACTGGTTTCCATCATAAACGGTTCAATCAAGTGGGCTACGACACGGAGGCTGGCTGCCAAGTGGCTCATAACACTTGCCAATTGGTCGCGAAGGGCTTCATCCTTAGCCAAGACCCACGGAGCAGTCTCATCGATGTATTTGTTGGTACGAGAGATAAGAGTCCAAACTGCTTCAAGAGCACGTGGGTAGTCAACGGCTTCCATGTGTGTATGGTAGTCTGCGATTGATTGTTCTGCAACCTCAGCAAGAGCATTATCAAACTCTGTTACACCCTCTACATAGGCAGGGATTTGACCATCGAAATACTTGTTGATCATAGAAACCGTACGGTTAAGGAGGTTTCCGAGGTCATTTGCCAATTCATAGTTGATACGACCTACATAGTCCTCAGGAGTGAAGGTTCCGTCTGAACCAACTGGAAGACTACGCATGAGGTAGTAACGAAGTGGATCCAGCCCAAAACGCTCTATCAACATTTCAGGATAGACAACGTTCCCTTTAGACTTAGACATCTTGCCGTCTTTCATAACAAACCACCCATGACCAATCAAACGTTCTGGTAATTTGATATCCAACATCATAAGAAGGATTGGCCAGTAGATTGAGTGGAAACGAAGAATATCTTTTCCGACCATGTGGAAGACCGTTCCGTTCCAGAACTTGTCAAAGTTAGCGTGTTCATCTTGATCGAAGCCGAGAGCTGTCACATAGTTAAGCAGAGCATCAAACCAAACGTAGACAACGTGTTTTGGATTAGATGGAACCTGGACACCCCAGGTAAAGGTTGTACGAGAAACCGCTAAGTCTTCCAAACCTGGCTCAATAAAGTTACGCAACATTTCATTAAGACGACCATCTGGAGTGATGAAATCAGGGTGCGATTTGAAAAATTCAACCAAACGGTCTTGGTATTTGCTGAGGCGAAGGAAATAAGACTCTTCTGAAACCCACTCCACTTCGTGACCTGATGGAGCGATACCACCCGTCACATTTCCAGCTTCGTCACGGAATACTTCTGCCAGCTGGCTTTCTGTAAAGAATTCCTCATCTGAGACTGAATACCAACCAGAGTATTCACCCAAGTAGATGTCATCTTGAGCAAGCAAGCGTTCAAAGACTTGCGCCACTACTTTTTCATGGTAGTCATCCGTCGTACGGATAAATTTATCGTATGAGATATCGAGCAATTTCCAAAGTTCTTTGACTCCAACCGCCATCCCATCAACATAGGCCTGTGGTGTAATCCCAGCTTCTTCTGCTTTTTGTTGAATCTTTTGACCATGCTCATCAAGACCAGTCAGATAAAAGACATCGTAGCCCATCAGGCGTTTGTAACGTGCTAAGACATCGCATGCGATAGTTGTGTAGGCAGAACCGATATGAAGTTTACCAGATGGATAGTAAATCGGTGTTGTAATATAAAAATTCTTTTCAGACATAATATTTCCTTTCCAGGCAAATGAAACCTGATTTTCTAACACTTCATTATATCATATTTTCGGTGATTTTCGATAGGAAAATCCATACAAAAACAAGACAGACAAATGTCCATCTTGTTTTTTTCTGTTCTATATCTTATTCATAACGAAGGGCTTCGATTGGATCGAGCTTAGAGGCTTTATTGGCCGGCAAGACTCCGAAAATCATCCCAACGCTGGCTGACACAGCCAAGCTAAAGAGAGCGATTGGGAGGGACACCCCAACTTCGATACCTGCAATCATGTTTTGAAGCAATACTCCAGCTAACATGGTCATTCCAGCAGCAATCCCAAGGCCGATAACACCACCTAGCAAGGTCAAGATCATGGATTCAATCAAAAACTGTACCAAGATATTAGCCCGTGTAGCACCGAGAGCTTTCCGCAGACCAATCTCACGCGTGCGTTCTGTTACCGAAACCAGCATGATATTCATAACACCAGTTCCCCCGACAAAGAGAGAGATTCCTGCGATGGCACTGATAATGGTTGTCATAAAACCAAATAGTTGTTGTACCTCTTGGAAGGCGGCAGTTGCATCCGCAACTTGGTACTCCCCTTGCTGAAGACCTGCAATCTCAGTCAGTTTTCGAGCCAACTCCGGACCCAAGGTCTGCGTTAGACTAGTATCATTGACACGAAAGACGATGTTCGAGATTTCATCAGTATTAAAATTGGCTGCGAGAGAGATATTAGTCGTAATTGGAAGACCACCAATCCCAAAGGCTTTAGCAGTTTTAGCTTCATTGCTAGTATAAACGCCAATCACACGGTAACTAAATTCATTGACAGAGATGACTTGATTAACCGCAGCTTCTGGACTATCAAACAAACTCTTGGCTAGTTCTTCATCCAACAAAATCACACTGGCAAATTCCTTGTAGTCTTGCGGTCTTAGACTTCTACCCGCAACGATTTCATTTTCAACTGCGTTCATGTAGGTGCTATTTCCGCCTGTCAGAGTCGCGCGTTCAACCTTCTTATCCTTATAAGATAGGGTGACGTTGGTCGAGTTGGTGACATAGTAACTGTCTACTCCTTTGAGTTTGGCAGCTTCCTTGACCCAGGATTCTAGTGGTTTTGGTGGTTCAACATGAACATCCTCTTCTTTCCCACTGACTGTCAAAGCGGATTGTTTCTGCGTAAAGGAGCCGTCCTTGCTTTTAATAGGAGAGAAAAAGACATGGATATCCTTCTGTGATTTGGTCATGTTTTTATTGACCTGACGAGACATGGAGTCTCCCAGAGCCATGATGACGACGACAGACGAAACTCCGATGATAATCCCAATCATGGTGAGGAAGGAACGCATCTTGTGAGCCATGATAGATGAAAAGGCAAATTTCAGATTCTGCATCTTAGTTTTCCTCCTTTTCTACTGGAGCGCTGTCTGATGAGATAACACCATCACGAATGACAATCTGGCGTTTGGCATAGGCAGCAATCTCAGGCTCATGCGTGACCATGATAATGGTTTTCCCTTCCTTGTTTAACTCCACCAACAACTGCATGATTTGGTTTCCCGTCTTGGTATCCAAGGCTCCTGTCGGTTCGTCAGCTAGGATGATAGAAGGATTATTTACCAAGGCACGGGCAATCGCTACCCGTTGCTTTTGTCCACCTGATAACTCTGACGGCAAGTGTTGGCTACGATCTGTCAACTCGACCTTTTCTAGAAACTCCTCAGCCAATTTCCGACGTTTTGATGCCGAAACTCCAGCGTAAATCAAGGGTAATTCGACATTTTGAAGAGCATTGAGTTTGGACAAGAGAAAGAACTGCTGAAAGACAAAGCCGATTTGCTGATTGCGGACCTTGGCCAGTTGTTTCTCTCCAAGACCTGCCACTTCTTGACCTTCAAGGTAGTACTCTCCACTGGTTGGTGTATCCAACATTCCGATGGTATTCATCAACGTAGACTTACCAGAACCAGACGGTCCCATAATGGCAACAAACTCACCCTCATGAACTTCTAAGTTAATATTTTTTAGGACCTGCAGTTCTTGGTCACCATTTCGATAACTCCTGCAGATATTTTTGAGACTAATTAGTTTCTTCATCAGCCTTCACCTCTTTTCCTTCTTCCAAGGAAGATGTTGGATTACTGATGACCTTGGCTCCGTCTGTCAAACCTGAAGTAATTTCTTGGTTGTCTGCGTCCGCATTCCCCAAAGTAACTTCTACCTTCTTCGCTTTTTTCTGGTCGTCTACTAGCCAGACATAGTTTTTGTCATTCTCGGTAACGATACTTGTCAAAGGAACAAGGATGGCTTTACTCTTGTTCTTAACTTCAACACTGACAGAGAAACCTTGTTTCAACTCACCGATTTCGCTGGTCACATCAACAGTATAAGGGTACTTAGACCCAGTATTTCCTCCAAGGGCAGCATTTGCTGCTTCCCCGTTGTTTTTAGGATAATCAGAAATATAGCTGATTTTACCTGTCCAGCTCTTATCTTGATAAACCTTCGAAGTAAAGGTAACTTCTTGCCCTACAGAAAGGTTAGCTAGGTTGTATTCAGACAACTCCCCTTTGACCTGCAGGTTTTCATTACTTACGACATGTACTACCACTTGGCTATTACCTGTTGGCGATTTGGAAACATTACGATTGACTTCAACTACAGTCCCTTCTAGTGTACTAAGGACAGTTGCAGCATCTAGCTGAGCTTGAGCCTTGTTGAGCTGAGTCACAGCATCTGCACGGTTATCCTTGGCATCACTGATTTGAGAATCAATAGAGGATACGGAAGAAGTTGCTGCTTGCGCTTGTTCTGGGAGTCCAGCTTCTGTTGGAACTTGTGGAGAAGCTGGTGCAGCTGATGCATTCTCACGAGCTTTGTTTAACTCCTCGATATGACGGTCTGCCTTTGCAACTGCACGATCGGCTGCATCATAGGCAGCTTGAGCATCTGCACTGCTGTATTTCACCAAAGCTTGCCCTTCTTCTACCTTGTCCCCAACCGAAACAAGAATTTCATCTAAATCTCCCTTACTAGCATCAAAATAAACGTATTGTTCATTTTTTGCTGTAACCGTACCTGACAAGAGAACCGATGAAGCAACGGAACCTTCCTTAGCAGTAACGATATGAGAGGTTTCATCCTTGACTGCTGACTGGGAAGGTTGTCTAAAAATCATAATCGCCGCAGCACCGATAACAATAGCACTGGCAACACCAATCGCTGTATATAATTGCCATTTTTTTGCCTTTTTATTTCTTTTCATTTTCAAGCTCCTTTATTCTTTTGCCTTACAAAAACCATTATATCAGAAACACCAAGCCCAAACAATAACAGTTCAGATGGAAACAATGACAATTCAGAATCATTATTTCGTTCGGCATTCGTTTATTGGGTTATTGTTCTAGAAATAGAATACAATATCTTTTGGAATTTGGCAAGCGTTTTTATAATTTTTTTACCGTAGCAGATTTTTGCATTCAAAAAATAAAAACGATAGAATATGACTATCAAAGCTATAAGGAGTTTTCTATGAGAGAATATGATATCATCGCCATTGGTGGAGGGAGCGGTGGCATCGCCACTATGAACCGAGCTGGTGAACACGGCGCTAAAGCAGCTGTTATCGAAGAAAAAAAATTAGGCGGAACTTGTGTCAATGTCGGCTGTGTTCCTAAAAAAATCATGTGGTATGGAGCACAAATCGCTGAAAGCTTCCACCACTACGGTCCTGACTATGGGTTTACGAGTTCAAATGTTCAATTTGATTTCGCAAAACTTCGTCAAAATCGTGAAGCCTATATCGATCGCGCTCGTTCATCTTATGATGGAAGTTTCAAACGCAACGGAGTTGATTTGATTGAGGGGCGTGCTCATTTTGTTGATTCCCACACTGTCAGTGTTAATGGTGAATTGATTCGTGCCAAGCATATCGTGATTGCGACTGGTGCTCGTCCAAGCATCCCAACTATCCCTGGAGCTGAACTCGGTGGCAGCTCAGACGATGTCTTTGCTTGGGAGCAGCTTCCTGAATCCGTTGCGATTCTTGGAGCTGGTTATATCGCCGTTGAATTAGCAGGTGTTCTCCACGCACTAGGAGTAAAAACCGATTTGTTTGTCCGTCGCGATCGTCCCTTGCGTGGTTTTGACAGCTACATCGTTGAAGGACTTGTCAATGAAATGGAAAAAACAGGTCTACCTTTGCACACACATAAGGTACCCGTCAAGCTCGAAGAAACGGAGCAAGGTATTACCATTCATTTCGAAGACGGTTCTAGTCACACTGCCAGCCAAGTTATCTGGGCTACCGGTCGCCGTCCAAATGTAGACGGTCTGGAGTTAGAAAAGGCTGGCGTCACACTCAACCAACGTGGATTTATCCAAGTAGATGAATATCAAAATACAGTTGTAGATGGCATCTATGCTCTTGGAGATGTTACTGGTGAGAAAGAACTGACCCCGGTAGCCATCAAGGCAGGACGTACCTTATCTGAACGCCTCTTCAACGGGAAAACAAATGCCAAGATGGACTACACGACTATCCCTACTGTTGTTTTCTCCCACCCAGCAATCGGAACAGTCGGTTTAACTGAAGATCAAGCTATCAAAGAATACGGCCAAGATAACATCAAAGTCTACAAGTCAAGCTTTGCATCAATGTACTCAGCCGTTACAAGCCATCGTCAAGAATCTCGCTTCAAACTCATCACCGCCGGTGCTGACGAAAAAGTTGTTGGACTTCACGGACTTGGTTACGGAGTGGATGAGATGATTCAAGGATTCGCTGTTGCTATTAAGATGGGAGCAACCAAGGCGGACTTTGATGCTACAGTAGCTATCCACCCAACCGCTTCAGAAGAATTTGTGACCATGCGCTAATTATCGCAAGAGACCTCTTGAGGTCTCTTTTTACTTGCAAAATCGGCTGTTACAAAATTGTTACCTTGATTTCATAAATAGGTTGACTTTTCTTTCTAAATTAGTATAATAGTTACTATAATTTTGAAAAGAGGTTAACAGTTTTGAAAAAAGCTCATATCTATGCTATCCCTGCTATCGGTGCTGCTCTCATCGCTGTATTGGCACAAATCAGTCTCCCTATCGGTCCTGTACCTTTCACTTTGCAAAACTTTGCGATTGGTCTGATTGCTACTGTTTTTAGACCCAGAGAAGCTGTTCTATCTGTAGCTCTCTATCTCTTGCTGGGTGCCATTGGTTTACCTGTTTTTGCAGGGGGAGGAGCTGGATTTCACGTTTTAGTCGGCCCAAGTGCAGGCTATCTTTGGTTCGACCTTGTCTATGCTGGACTTACATCTTATCTCATCCATCAAAAAAGTGGCTACATTCGCATTTTCCTAGCCAACCTCTTGGGTGACTCCCTCGTCTTTGTCGGAGGTATTCTCAGCCTCCACTTCCTTGCTGGTATGCCACTTGACAAGGCACTCGCTGTTGGCGTCCTTCCCTTTATCCTCCCTGATCTTGGTAAGATTATTGCCATTAGTTTCATTAGTCGTCCCCTACTCGAACGATTGAAAAGTCTTCCATATTTTTCAAGATAAAAGAATAGTCCAGAACAATTGTTCTGGACTATTTCCTTTCCAATTACTTTCTAAGAACTAACTGAAAATTAACTCTCTTTTAGAGATTATTTATTTTTACGGCTTACAAAGTACAATCCACCAGTCACTGCCATCAAAGCAAGTCCTGCAACTACTGCTGCGTTAGATGCTTTTTCACCAGTGTTAGGAAGTTGAGGTTTTGGACCTGGTTTTCCTGGTTCATTTGGTTTACCTGGTGTTGGTTTTTCAGGAGTGTGTGTATTTGTAACGTTCATACCTTTTTCTTCTGCTGTGTACCCATTCACAGTACCAACTTCTTTGACAGTGTACTCGATTGGTTTACCATTTGCGTAACGATCAAGGCCTGTAAACTCGAAGGCCCACTCGTTATCTGATAGAGCTGTTGCCTTTGTAACAGTTACAGTCTTACCAGTTTCTTTACCGTTGGCAAGAAGTGCTACAGTAATTGAGTCTGGACGAATACCGTCTTTATTATTAGCATCATCCCAGATCTTCTTACCTTTCACAGTAATTTTCTCTGGTGTATGTTCGTTAGTAATCGTATACTTACCGTCTTTTTCTGGAGTAATTGTTGAAGTATATTCTTTCACAGCTACTTCTTTGACAGTGTACTTGATTTCTGTACCATTTTCATACTTAGGAAGTGCTTTTGATTCGAACTTCCAACCAGTAGCTTCTGAAACTTCAATTTCTTGAACGAGTTCAGCTTTTTCGCCTTCCCCCTTAAAGATTTGAACTTTCACTTTATCTGTACGTTTACCGTCTTGGTTGTTGTTATCTTTCCAAACCTTAGTTCCTGAAAGGATAACTGTTTCTGGATTATGAGTGTTTGTCACTACTTGACCAGTTACAGAGGCTTCATAACCAGCTGGTACATCCACTTCCTTGATTGAGTAAGTGATTTCTTTACCAGCTTCGTATTGTGGAAGATTTGTGAAGGATGCTACCCAAGTGTTAGCGTCTGTCTTATCCTTAGCTGTCAAGGTCAATTTCTTACCTTCAACGGCTACTGGATCAGCATCTCCTACTTTTTTATAAAGTTGAACCGTTACTGACTCAGGACGTTTACCGTCTTGGTTATTCGCGTCGTTCCATACTTTTGTTACTTTGTAGTCGATTGCTTTAGGAGCATATTTGTTTGTGATCGTAAAGTCTGTAATCGTTGATTCGTATTCTGCTACGGCATCTTCTGTTACAGTGTATTTGATTTCTTTACCATCTTTATATTTTGCTAATTTCGTGAATTCGACAGTCCAAGTTCCGTCTGCGGCTGCTTGAACTTCTTTCGATTCAACTTTCTGACCGTCTGCTAAAAGATTGATTGTAATCTTGGTTGGACGTTTACCGTCTTGGTTGTTTGCGTCATCCCAGTTCTTAGTTGCTTTTACATCAACTGTTTCTGGAGAATAGCTATTTGTGATGGTGAATCCTGATGCAGCGTCACCAGTAACGTCAGAAGTGTAACCAGTAACAGTTACTTCTACTACAGTGTACTGGATAGGTGTTCCGCCTTTATCAGCATCAAGATTTGTGAAGCTTCCTGCCCAACCGTTTGCTTCAGTCAATTCAAGTGTTTTACCTGTATCTTGACCATCTGCAAGCAATTTAACTGTGATAGAAGTTGGACGTTTACCGTCTTGGTTGTTTGCGTCCTTCCATACTTTCTTCACAGGAACTTCAGTTTTCGCTGGAGTGTATTTGTTTGTAAATACAAGATCGTTAGCTTCTTTTGAAGCAGTTGCTTTCAATTCAGTTGCACTTACTTTCACAACAGTTACTTCAACTTCTTGAACTGTCTTATCGTAAGTGATGCCTGTTTCAGTTCCAGCAACTTCAGAGATGGTATACTTGTGAGTTCCCACTTGGCTCTCATCATATGAGATTGGTGAGAATGTCACTGTTCCATCAGCAGCGTTTTTCACCGTTTCAACAACAGTTCCGTCTTCTTTCTTCAATTCAAAGCTGTATTTACCAGCTTCAAGGTCTTTACCTTCAAGAACTTTCTTAGCTCCAAGAGTTACACTTGTAGCCCCTGCTGGAGTGTAAGTGTTCTCAAATGCTTTTTCATCGTCGTAAGTAACAGTTGCTTCAAGGGCACCTTTACCATTGTCCGTTACAGTAACTGTAGCAGTGATTGTTTTCGTGTCGTACGTGATGCCTGTAGCAGTACCAGCTTTTTCAGTAATCTTGTAAGTGAAAGTTCCAACTTCATCGAATGACAAGGCTGAGAACTTAACGTTTCCATCTTTGTCATTCTTGACTGTCTCTTTCACATTACCATCTTTGTCTGTCAAAGTAAACTCAAACTCATCAGCTTTCAACTCACGACCAGTAAGTGTTTTCTTAACTGCAAGAGGAGCTGGAGTTTTTGAAGCTCCGTAGCTGTTGTTAAACTCTTTGTCCGCTGGGTAAGTTACGTTAGCAGTAAGTTTTCCTTCACCATCGTCTGTAACTTCTACTGTGACTTTCACTTCGAGACTATCGTATGTTACACCGTCAATAGTTTGTCCAGCGTTAGTTTCAACGATAGTGTATTTGTAAGTCCCAGCTGCAGTGTAGTCGATTGGAGAGAATTTAACCTTACCGTCGGCAGTGTTCTTCACTTTTTGAACTTCTGAGCCATCTGCGTCGTTCTTCAAGACAAACTCAAACTCATCAGCTTTCAAGGTACGACCGGTAAGAGCTTTTGTCACTTCAATAGGAGCTGAAGTTTTCTCAGCAGCGTATGTATTTTCAAAAGTCTTATCATCATTTTCGTAAGCGACAGCTGCAGACAATTTGCCCTCAGCATCTGCTGTTACAGTAACTGTAACGCCAACAGGGTTGGCATCGTAAGTAACACCTTTTTCAGTTGTGTTCGCTTTTTTCTCAACGATGTGGTAGTTGTATGTACCAGCTTTGTCAAATGTCAATTCAGCAAAGTTGATATTACCATCCGCATCATTTGTTACTGTTTCAACAACTTTGTTTGTCTTATCATTGAACAAGTCGAATTCAAACTCTCCAGCTTTCATAGCTCGACCAGTCAATTTTTTAATTGCTTGAATTTGAGCTTTTGTACTGTTGCGTTTGTTTGAGATTGTTTTGATAACACCTTCTTGGCCAACAGTTACTTTGATTGGAGTTGAATCCAATTGGTAACCTTTAGGAGCTTCAATCTCAGTAATGGTGAATTCACCCTTCTTAACGTCCTCATCAGTATAGATTGCAGACTGGGCAACACCACTAGCGTCTGTTGTTACTGTTTCTTCTTGTGCTGTAGTTGCACCTTCTGGAGGAGAAATCTTGAATTTAGCTCCTGCAAGACGGTCAAGTGATTTTTCATCTACTTTATACAACGTGATACGGTAACCAGTTTTCAGCTGGATAGTACCACCTGATGTAACTGTTGAATTACCGATAACTTTTGTAACAGTTTCAGTACGATCGTCGCTCACTGGAAGAACTTGGTCATCAGCTGTAATTTCAGCATTGTTTTGAACTTTGGTTCCATCAGCTGGCGCTGTTGTGTTATAGACGATACGGAATGCTGCTGCTTTACCGTTTGTAGCACGGATTGCTTTAGCATTGTTAAAGGTAATAGTAAACTCAGTGTAAGAATCATTCCACTTGATTTCGTAGTCTTTACCTGCTTCAAGAGTTACGTCATCAACTAAAGCATAGACTTTGTTGTAGTAACCAGCAGTAACCACGATTGATTCAGGGATGATTTGCATTGGTGAGTAGTCCTTGTCAACCCAGTCACGAACTACAATCTTGTTGTACTCAGCTTGTTTAGGGTTTACACGAAGATTCCACTTGTGGATGTAATCTCCTGATTTTTCAAGGAGGGCTGATTCCCATTTTTCTTTATTGATAGTACCATTAACTTTACTAATGTTTGTTTTACCAATACCTTCAGAATAGTCTGGTTCTCCACCTTTTTTGAACTTCATCTTGAAGTTGACATCGTCTTTTGTTTCAGTCTTATCAAGTTGAATTGATTCTTCTTCTGTTTCTTTCTTAGAGCTGAAAGCTACATAGAAGGTACCTGAAACACCACGAACTTCTGTACCACCTTTTTTCTTAAGGTACTCAGCAAGGTTTTTCAAAGTAATGGTAACTTTACCACCTTGGTTGTCACCATTAGAAACAACTGTTGCATCACCTACAGCAGTATCAGTCTCTTTATCTTTGAGTTCAAAGGTTTCAGCACGAACAGACAATGGAGCTGGAATAGTGAATGTAAAGGTATCACCATCATTCAACTTACCATCGTAAGCGCTCAAATCAAAATCAGTAGCAAACTTATAGTTTTCGTAAGATTGATTTTGAGGTGCTAGATTGTAAACTCCTTTTGCATCTGGAGTTACAAATTTACCATTATCAGTCTCCCAAATACCAACTTTGGTAATGACATTTTTAAGTTCTTGCGCTTGAACAGTATTTGTCAAAGCTGCAGAACCAAATAGAACTAAGAGTGGCGTTAAAATATAGAGCCACAATTTTTTAATCTCATGACTTTCCTTTCTATATGACTGAAATTAATTGAAATTGATTGAACAACGTGTCATCTCTCTCCAATAGGCAACACCCCTTTCAATCGCATAATTTGCTACATGATAAAATACCTGTAACATGTGCTTGGGGAAATGGCCACGTGGTTTGTATTATTCAAAAACAATTACTAAATTCAATCTTTAGCAGGAGCGTCACTACTCTTAGGTCAGAGAGGAAATATAGCAAAATATATCCTAACCTATTATACTATATATCATTAAGTATTTTTATGAAAATCCTTTAATTTATCAAGTTATTTGTTTACACGGTGTCAATTTTTTAGATATATTATTTTTACCCCTCAAATAATACGGCATTATCATAAGAATTGTCTAAAAATACTGATGTGATAGGAATTTTCAGAAAACGCATTTTCACTGATTGAGCTATATTTTATAAATTATTTGTGATACAATAGAGTTACCTAAAAGATTCAGAAAATTTAATGTTCATTGATTGTTTATATTAACTTGAACATTCTGATTTTTCTTCATTCAAAAACAACTGTAAATAATTATAAATAGAAAGGTGAAATCATGCCAAAGAATACTCGTGACTTAATTATTAATTCACTCATCACACTTGCTAAGAAGAACCCTCTGCGCTCTTCTTTTACCATGACTGAAATCGCAGCTGAAGCTGGTATTTCACGACAAGCGATTTATCAAAAGCATTTTAACAACTTTGAAGATATTATCGAATACATTCACGAAGAGACCAATCAGCACATTTTTAACGTCTTTAATAAGTACTGCCCTAGCAATGATGGAGATCCTATCAGCTTTTTAGCAGACCATATACTTCCTCTCATATACGAAAAAAGGGAAATTGTTAACACCTTGTATACCACACAAGTCGACCCATGTTGGAAGGAATTTCTGCGTGGAACATACTCAGAGTGGGTACTAAAGAATGTCAATTACCAACTGAAATATAATTTTAATAAAGAGGACATCGCTTATATCATTACGACCATGGCATTCTCTTTCATTGAAGTCTGGATTCGTAAGGATGATCCAACACCACCTGAAGAGTATAGAGAGACTTTTATTCAATTGTCTAAAACTTCTCTGTGTGACTATATTGTGTCCTAAAAAAAGAATCTTGAGTTGCACTCAAGATTCTTTTTATTGTTGCCCTTTAAAGGCATCGACCATTACCTGAAATTCTTCATTGGAAAGCGTGATTCCTTTGCCCATTTTGGTATGGTCTGGGCTCCAAGCGCGAATGTCAAACTTTGCAGGGGCACCATTAAAGCTAACGCGATTTAGTTCTTTTGTCCATCCTTTGTCATTTTCAGACAAGGTGAGCAAGTGTTCTTCGATTTCAAATGTAAATTCTGCCATTTTAACTCCTTTATGTGATATGCTTTCTATAGTCTATTCGTAAAAATCTTGTGGTTTTTAGGAAAATTTTATATAATGTGGATATATAAGAAGGGAGGATTCTATGAGACAGACATTCAAACTAGTTCTAGATAAACTACATGGTTTTCTCAATGGGAATGATGATCATCCTCAAATCGAGGATAACTCCCTCACTGCTATGATTGAACAAGCCATCCAAAGAAAGACGGCTGTTCATGTCATACTTGCTGAGACAAGTTTTACGGGTGATATTGTTAAACACGATGCTAATCGCCAACAAATTATCGTCAAAAATTTTTCAAAAAACGTGACCCGAATCATTCGTATCAGTGATATTAAACGACTTCGTTTTGTTCCCTCAACCGTACAAAAAGCTCAGAAAAGTCTATTTAAGAAAGAGTGAGATGTTCTTTGCATCCCACTCTTTTTCTTAACGGATTTGTTCAAAATGAAGATGAACAGCGATATGGTCGCCATAACCACTTCTCTCCAAATCGCGTTGCAAGCGATAAGAGATATAATGTTCTGCGATTGTAATGTAGCCAGCTCCAAGCAAGCGGTGCTCAACCATTGACTGGATCATGCTGATAGTCGCACGTTCTACTTTTGCTTCTTCCAAGTCCAAAACGACTTTTTTAGTAACTTGAGCTAAGTTTTGACGTAAGTCATCGGTCAAAACATAAACTGTTTGAGCTGCTTTTAGGACAGCTTGGTAAATTTTATCTGGATCAAATTCAGCAATTTCTCCATTACGTTTGATTACTTGCATAAGGTTCTCCTTTATTCTTTGTTTTCTTTGATTTCAGCCAGCATCTTTTCTTCCTCTGCTGTTAGTTGATAGTTTTCTAGCAGGTCAGGTCTGCGCTCGTAGGTTTTCTTTAGACTCTCATACAGTCGCCACTGGCGAATCTTTTCATGGTGCCCACTCATGAGCACATCTGGCACGACCATGCCTCGATAGTCATAAGGGCGAGTATACTGAGGATATTCGAGAAGTCCCGAAGAGAAGCTATCATCCTGGTGACTAGACTCCTTACCAATCACTTCTGGAATCAAGCGCACGGTCGCATCAATCATAGTCATGGCTGCCAATTCACCACCAGTCAAAACATAATCTCCTAGAGAAATTTCATCGGTTACCAAGGTTTTGATACGCTCGTCATACCCTTCATAGTGACCACAGATAAAGATCAGTTCCTCTTCCTGAGCCAAATCCTCAGCGTAGGCTTGATCGAACTGTTTTCCAGCAGGATCAAGAAGAATGACACGGGGATTTTTCTTTTCAATAGCATCAAAGGCATCGAAAATGGGTTGAGCCCTTAGCAACATCCCCTGACCGCCTCCGTAAGGTTCATCGTCAACATGACGGGCCTTTTCAGCATATTCTCTGAAATTATGATACTGGATATCCAAGAGCCCTTTTTCTCGAGCCTTCCCAACAATCGAGTGCTCCAGCGGAGAAAACATCTCCGGAAAGAGGGTTAAAATATCAATCTTCATCATCTAACCCTTCTAAGATTTCCACTTCGACCCGCTTGTTTGGAATATCAACATTGAGAACTACTGGCGGAATGTAAGGTAAAAGCAAATCTCGCTTGCCTTTTCGCTTGACCACCCAGACATCATTGGCGCCTGGTTGCAGAATTTCCTTGATGGTTCCAACCAAGTTATCTCCCTCGTAAACATCCAAACCGATAATCTCGTGATAGTAGAATTCACCATCATCTAAATCGTTCAAATCTTCCTCAGCGACCTTGAGACTATAGCCCTTGTACTTTTCAATCGCATTGATATGGTACATGTCTTTGAATTTGATAATGTCAAAGTTCTTATGCTTACGATGACTTGCGATGGTCACTGTTTGGACAAACTGATCTTTTTCATCAAATAAAGCCAGCTCTGCCCCTTTTTTAAACCGTTCCTCAGCAAAATCCGTCACAGACAAGACTCGCATCTCCCCCTGTAGACCCTGCGTATTGACGATTTTTCCAACATTAAAGTAGTTCATCTTGTCTCCTGTATCTATTTCTATCCTTTATTTTATCACGTTCCAGGGATTTTCACAAGTTGGAGAAAATCAGCTATAATCCCAAAATTGCTAGTAGTTTCCTCTTTAATGTTAATTTATATTTAAAAGAAGAAATATTTATATTCCCGTTATACATATTACTATAAAATGTATACTCCCCAATTTGACCTTGACTTGTCTTCCATTTCATTCTTAAACTAGGTATAGTCTCAGGTAAATTTGTATAAATCAATAAGCATGTATAATTTTTTAAATTTTTGACTGTATGTATTTTATCTTGAACGACTAAACAATTACTTTTTGAATCATAGATTAAAGAATAAAATTCTACAATTTCAATGTCAACTTCTTTTGGATAAAAAATCAAATGGTTATAATGTTTATCATTTTTATTATGTTTAAACTCATAAACATGATGAAATCTCGTATGTAAGGAATCAAATTCGATTGGTTTAATTGCCTGAATTTCGATATTATTAATATAGGCCTTATTCTGGAAACTTATTTTTAAAATTACACCTATAAAAGTCGAAATCTGTATAATTCGTAATAACCAATCAATATACACCGCCCAGTCTATTTTTAAAAAATAATCAGTGTTCAATATTTCTCAAATCTCCCTTCAAAAAACTCTCCAAATCTCTTTCATGTTGGTACTTAATGGCTGCTTTTTTATCTTTCTCAAAGATGGCTTTGGTTAGGTCTATGTCATTAATAGCTGCAATTGCGACGGTGTAATGAATGATATCAACCAGTTCTTTGGCAAGTTCCTCGTTTGAGTCCTGAACGCCCTCTTTTCGACCAGAGCGCCCATTCAAGACCTCGGCTACTTCTCCGACTTCCTCCACTAGCTTGATAAAGAGACCTTCCTCAGTTCGAGATTGCTGGTAAAGTTCGAGTAAGTAATCTTGTAATTGTCTAAACGTTAAATCCTTCATCTTCTCCTCCTCACAAAAAAGCGAGACTTCTGTCCCGCTTTTCTTATTTTTCGTCGATAACGATTCTTACTTTCTTGTCTTCAGTTGGGACAGAGTAGACAATCGTTCTTATCGCTGAGATAGTGCGACCTTTACGACCGATAACACGACCGACATCGCTTTGGTCAAGATCCAAGTGATACTCCAAAAACTCTGGTGTGTCTTCGATCTTGATAGTTAAGGCATCAGGTTGTGAAATCAAAGGTTTCACAATCGCAATAATGAGATTTTCAATCGTATCCATCTGTCAACCTACTTTAAACTTATTTTGAGAATTTAGAATCGTGGAATTTTTTCAATACGCCTTCTTTTGAAAGGATGTTGCGAACTGTATCTGAAGGTTGAGCTCCATCAGCCAACCATGCAAGAACGCGGTCTTCTTTCAAAGTTACTTGGTTTTCAGCAACAAGTGGGTTGTAAGTACCAACTGTTTCGATGAAACGTCCGTCACGTGGTGAACGTGAGTCTGCTACGTTGATACGGTAGAAAGGTTTTTTCTTAGAACCCATACGAGTCAAACGGATTTTAACTGCCATTTTTTAATGTCTCTTTTCTTATTTTTTTATTTCGGTGAAATAGCTGAGCTATTTAGCACATGTTCTATTATAGCAGATTTCTGACAGGTGTCAAGAAAAAAACTTGACAGAGTTTTAATTTTTTTAACTCCTAGAAATTTTTAGTAAAATCATTAACATTTGAAATCACCTCCCTTTTAGGGTACAATGGTAGAAATGAATTTTTGAGAGGAAAACAATGAAAAAACTAGCAACCCTTCTTTTACTATCAACTGTAGCCCTTGTTGGATGTACTAGTATCCAACGTAGTCTCCGTGGTGATGAATATGTCGACTCCAGCATCTCAGCTGAAGAAAGCTCAAAAGCAGCTGCTCAGGCTGCCAAAGATTTGAATGACGCATTGACCAATGAAAATGCCAACTTCCCTCAACTTTCTAAGGAAGTTGCTGAAGATGAAGCTGAGGTCATTTTACACACAAATCAAGGCGATATCCGCATCAAACTCTTTCCAAAACTAGCACCTCTTGCGGTTGAAAACTTCCTTACTCACGCTAAGGAAGGCTACTATAACGGCATCACCTTCCACCGTGTCATCGATGGCTTTATGGTCCAAACTGGAGATCCTAAGGGAGATGGTACAGGGGGCCAATCTATCTGGCATGATAAGGATAAAACAAAGGACAAGGGAACTGGTTTCAAAAATGAAATCTCTCCTTACCTATACAATATCCGAGGAGCCCTTGCTATGGCTAACACTGGTCAACCAAACACCAACGGTAGCCAGTTCTTTATCAACCAAAACTCAACAGATATTTCTGCTAAACTCCCTACAAGCAAGTATCCAAAGAAAATCATCGAAGCCTATAAAGAGGGTGGAAATCCAAGTCTAGACGGCAAACACCCTGTCTTTGGTCAAGTCATCGATGGCATGGATATTGTTGACAAGATTGCCAAGGCTGAAAAAGATGAGAAAGACAAACCAACGTCTGCTATCACCATTGATAGTATCGAAGTGGTGAAAGACTACGACTTCAGTAAAAAATAAGCCATCAACAGATAAGGAGACGATGACATGATTTTATTTTGGGGTTCTAAAGGTTATCAGAAAGACTTGGGACATACGCAAACAGCGATCGAATGTGGTCATTGTAACAATGTCGACACTTGGGAAATCGTAGAAACTGGGCGCAAGTTCACCCTTTACTGGATTCCACTTTTTCCTTATGGTAAAAGTTACTTCGTTTCTTGTCCGATTTGCCACTACGGTAAAGAAATTGAGAAATCTGAAATTGAAAGCTTTTTAAATTACTAGTCAAAAAGGCCAAGTCATTTCGACTTGGCCTTTTTAGTGCTTTTAAGTTAGCTTGTTAAAATCCCAAATTTGGTCCATCCAGCCTTCATAGAAGTCTGGTTCGTGGCAAACCATAAGAATGCTTCCTTTGTATTCTTTAAGCGCGCGCTTGAGTTCTTCCTTGGCATCCACATCCAAGTGATTGGTCGGCTCGTCCAGCACTAAGACGTTGTTTTCACGGTTCATCAAGAGACAGAAGCGCGCCTTGGCTTGTTCCCCACCTGACAAGACCTGAATTTGGCTTTCGATATGCTTAGTTGTCAAACCACAACGAGCAAGGGCTGCACGGACTTCTGCTTGGTTAAGGGCAGGAAAGGCATTCCAGACGGCCTCTAGTGGTGTTTGACGATTGCCACCTTCTACTTCCTGTTCAAAGTAACCAAGTTCTAGATAGTCACCGCGTTCAACTTCCCCAGCGATTGGTGGAATAATTCCCAAGAGAGACTTCAAGAGGGTTGTTTTCCCGATACCATTTGCACCGATAATAGCAACCTTTTGATTGCGTTCAAAGGTGAGGTTTAAGGGTTTGGTAAGGGGACGGTCATAACCAATCTGCAAGTCCTTGGCTTGGAAGATAAAGCGCCCTGGCGTACGAGCTGGTTTGAAATCAAAGGATGGCTTTGGTTTCTCGCTTTGGAGTTCGATAATATCCATCTTATCCAATTTCTTTTGACGAGACATGGCCATATTACGCGTTGCAACACGCGCTTTGTTTCGAGCGACAAAGTCCTTGAGGTCAGCTATCTCTTTCTGCTGACGTTCGTAAGCCGCCTCTAGCTGAGATTTCTTCATGGCATAGACTTCTTGGAACTGGTAGTAGTCACCAGAGTAACGCGTCAACTGTTGATTTTCCACATGGTAAACGATATTGATTACGTCGTTGAGGAAAGGAATATCATGCGAAATGAGGACAAAGGCATTTTCATAGTTTTGGAGATAGCGCTTGAGCCAGTCAATATGCTCAGCATCCAAGTAGTTGGTTGGCTCGTCCAGCAATAAGATATCTGGTTTTTCAAGGAGGAGTTTAGCCAAAAGCACCTTGGTTCTTTGTCCACCTGATAAGGCAGTTACATCCGTATCCATGCCAAAGTCCATGACACCGAGAGCACGCGCTACTTCATCAATCTTAGCATCCAAGGTATAGAAATCTCGACTCTCCAAACGGTCTTGGAGCTCTCCTACTTCTTCCATGAGTGCATCAATATCCGCCCCGTCTTCTGCCATTTCCATATAGAGGTCATTGATACGAGCTTCTGCTTTAAATAGCTCATCAAAGGCTGTACGCAAGACATCACGCACGGTTTGACCTTCCTTTAGCACAGCGTGCTGATCCAGATAGCCAGCAGTCACATATTTGGACCACTCCACCTTCCCTTCATCTGGCAACATCTTACCAGTCACGATGCTCATAAAGGTTGATTTCCCTTCACCGTTAGCACCAACTAGACCGATATGCTCTCCCTTGAGGAGACGGAAAGACACATCTTCAAAAATTGCACGATCACCAAAACCGTGACTCAAATTTTTAACTTCTAAAATACTCATTCTAATTCCTTATCTTGTTTTTATGCAGTCCTTTATAGAGAACCCAAGCCAGATAGCCTCCCAGGGTATTGGTCCACAAATCATCAATCTCAAAGACGCGATTAAAATCAAAGAAAAAGTCTAAGACCAGCTGCGTACACTCGATTCCTAGGCTCAGTAGAAAGCTGAGAAGGATGATTTTTTTGGTTTGTCGCAAGTTTGGACAGAGATAGATCAGTTGAAAGACTAGCGGGAAAAGCAAGAAGACATTTAAAATGTTCTGCAAAAAGATCCAAAGGACTTGTCCCAAACTGGTCACTTCACCCAGATTCCAAAGGGAGTTTAAGGGAGTTAAAAGAAAAACCAGGCGTCCAAAAGTTTGAATACCTGGAGTTTCCACTCCTGTAGGAAGCTGAGGTTGGGGAGTGAAGCAAAAACAGACAATGCAAAGACTGTAAATAGCCACTCCCAATCTCAAGATTAATTCTCTTTTTCTTGTCATTTTATGGATTTACCGCTGCGACTGCCTTCTGGCGGTCACGTTTCATTGTATTGGAGCGCAATTGTCCACAAGCTGCATCAATATCTGTACCATGCTCTTGACGGACAACGCAGTTAATCCCTTTCTTCTTGAGGGTATCGTAGAAGGCCATCACACGCTCTTTGGGACTACGGCTATATTGGTCATGTTCACTAACTGGGTTATAAGGAATCAAGTTGACATAAGACAATTTCTTGATGTTCTTGAGCAACTCAGCCAATTCCAAGGCTTGTTCAACGCCATCGTTGACTTCATTGAGCATGATATATTCAAAGGTCACACGGCGATTGGTTGTTTCGATATAATACTCAATAGCTGCGAAAAGCTTTTCAATCGGAAAGGCACGGTTAATTTTCATGATGCTTGAACGCAATTCATTGTTTGGTGCGTGAAGGGAAACAGCCAGATTGACCTGTACGCCTTCATTAGCAAAGTCACGAATTTTATGGGCCAAACCTGAGGTTGAAACCGTGATATGACGAGCACCGATTGCCATCCCCTTGTCATCATTGATGGTACGGACAAAATTCAATACATTGTTGTAGTTATCAAATGGTTCACCAATTCCCATGAAAACGATATGGCTGACACGTTCGTCCTGACCACGCTCATCAAAGTATTTCTGAACCAGCATGATCTGCGCTACAATTTCACCGTTATTAAGGTCACGTTGCTTCTTAATCAAGCCTGACGCACAGAAGGTACAACCAATATTACAGCCAACCTGAGTGGTCACACAGACTGACAAACCGTAGTGTTGACGCATGAGTACTGTCTCAATCAACATGCCATCTGGCAACTCGAAAAGATACTTAACAGTACCGTCAGCTGACTCTTGTACGATCCGCTGTTTCAAAGGATTGACCACAAACTGGTCATTGAGCCTGGCAATCAAATCCTTGGAAAGGTTGGTCATTTCTTCAAATGACTGGACACGTTTACGGTAGAGCCATTCCCAGATTTGATCTGCACGGAATTTCTTTTCCCCTTGTTCTAATACCCATTCTTGCATGGCTTGACGTGTTAAACTATAAATAGACGGTTTCATCTCTTCTCCTTATTTCTCTATCTATTTCTGACGAATGATAAAATGGCGCTGTCCCTTGTCCTCTTTCTGAGACTTTTGATCCTTATGACGACGTCTATTTCGCTTATCCGCATTTGGTTTTCTCTTGTTTTGAGAAGGTTTCTTTCCTCTTCTAGGAAGATTCTCCTCTTCCTTTTTACGCATTTTCTTGTCAAACGACGCACGCTTCGGTGCTTGGTTTTCTAGGACAAAATAAGCACAACCATAACTACAATACTCTAAAAGATAATCCTGTAAGCGACTGATTTTTTCAATTTTTTCCTCTGTTCGGTCGTCTTTATAAAAGCCACGTAGACGGAGCTGTTCATTGCTCCAGTCCCCCACGACATAATCAAACTTGGTCAACACTTCTGAGAAGCGTTGATTAAAGACGGTCACATCGAAAGCATCCTTGATATTTTCAACCAAGGTAAAAGCAATCCCTTCAGTCTCAACCTTATCCCCATTCACATGAAATTCTGGGCCAGGAAACTTGTTATAATTGTATAATTCAGGTGCAATTTCTTTACGCATAGTCTTCCTTTTCCACGATTACTTAACACTCTATTTTACCATATTTTCTACAAGTTGGCACGAATATCCTGAAAATGAAAAAAGTCTGACGATTCTGTCAGACTTCTGCTTTATAACTTTAAAAAGAGAAGAACAATTCTTCCCTCCATATTTTATTATTTAGCTGCTGCGTAAAGCTCGTCTACCTTATTCCAGTTAATGACTGAGAAGAAAGCTTTGATGTAGTCAGGACGCACGTTGCGGTATTTCACGTAGTAAGCATGTTCCCAAACGTCCAAGCCCAAGATTGGTTTTTTTCCTTCTGAGATTGGTGTATCTTGGTTTGCTGTTGAAGTTACTTCAAGTTTTCCTTCTTTGTTGACAACCAACCAAGCCCATCCAGAACCGAAGCGAGTTGTAGCTGCTGCTGTAAAGGCTGCTTGGAACTCTTCAAATGAACCAAATGTTGCATCGATTGCTGCTGCAAGTTCTGCTGAAGGAGCAGTCTTTTCAGGAGTCATCAATTCCCAGAAAAGAGCGTGGTTCAAGTGTCCACCACCATTGTTGATAAGTGCTTGACGGATATCAGCTGGGATAGAGTCTACATCAGCAAGCAAGGCTTCAAGGTCTTCACCAATTTCAGGGTGTTTTTCAAGAGCTGCATTTGCATTGTTTACATAAGTTTGGTGGTGTTTGTCATGGTGCAAGTGCATTGTTTCTGCATCAATGTATGGTTCCAAAGCGTCGTATGCGTATGGAAGGTCTGGTAAGATAATAGCCATCTGTAATACCTCTTTTTCTTTCTATATGAAAATGATAACGCAATCATCCTCTTTTTTCAAGTTTTTTGCTCAATTTGCTTCTGCCGCGATCTGCAAAAGTGCCTTTTCAAACAAGTAACCTTTTTCATAGATACCTGTCTTAATCTGATAGTCTGTTTCAATCAAATAAGAAATCGCTCGCTTGAGAAAAGCCAAGGAAATCCCTCTCGAATCTCTTAATGCAAACTTCATTTGATAAGGATTAGGATTGCGCCCCAAATAAGTTCCCAGACTGCTTGCAATCTGCGATTCCGTCTGACCAGTCTCTGATAAAATCTTCACTTGGGTAAAGGTACGAAACTGTCCTAACATGACAGCTATGAGCTTGATTTCATCCTCCCCTTGCAAGGTCAAGTCTCTAACCAGGTCACGGGCCAGGTCAATCTTCTTAGCTAAAATAAGCTGAGTCAAATCAAAAATATTGTCCTGCAGGGTCTTTGGTATAGCCTCGACAATATCCTTCTCCTCAATCACGCCGTCTGACTTATAAGACTGCAAAAAAAGGAGATTTTTCTGGATTTCACTAAATTGAAAACCAGATTTGAGAAGTAGATTTTCAAAGGACTGCCCCACAAACTGCAGACCTTGTGTCTGACTCCATTTTTTGAAATACTGGCGGAGTTCTTGTTCCTTGGGTTCAATAGCATCAAATACAGTCGCATCTCGTTTGAGCAATTTGGCCAACCGTCTTTTACTATCCAACTTTCCTTCCACAAAAATCAAGAGTTTAGTCGTCGGTGAAGGGTTATCAAGGTATGCCTCAAACGACTTGAGCTCATCATCTGTTAAAAAACGTTTCTTGGCTGTTGTAATATCGACAAAATGGTCTAATATCACGATTTTTTCATCCGCAAAGAAAGGGAGACTGACCAACTCCAACTCTAAGTCTTTATAGGCTACTTCTTTCATATCAAAGTAAGCAAAATTGAGATCAGCTGGATCATAACCAATCTGTTTCAACACTTGACTCTTCATAACTTCAAACTGGCCCTGGTCTGTCCCTGTAAATAGAATCAAGCTAGATAAATTTGATAGAGATACCTTTTGACTCTCTTCTATGGCTAGCATCTTCTCTCCTTTCTTCTGATTTTTTTCTAACTTTAATCAATATAGCGCAATTTCCCACGGAAATCTTCTAGGTTCTCGTACCCTTTTTCCGCCATAATAGCTTTCAGTTCATTGGTAATGCGTTCAAAAGCACTGATACCTTCTTTGTGAAGAGTGGTCCCTACTTGCACCATACTCGCACCGCAGAGGATATGTTCAAAGGCATCACGCCCCGTTAAAACGCCACCCGTTCCGATAATTTGGATTTGGGGATTTAAACGTTGGTAAAAGGCGTGCACATTCGCTAGAGCGGTCGGTTTGATATACTCTCCACCAATTCCACCAAAACCATTCTTAGGACGAATCACGACCGACTCGTCTTCTATATAAAGGCCGTTTCCGATAGAGTTAACACAGTTAACAAACTTGAGCGGGTATTTGTTGAAAATAGCTGCCGCTTGATCAAAGTGAACAATATCAAAATAAGGTGGCAATTTGATTCCAAGAGGTTTGGTAAAGTAGGCAAATACTTCTGCCAAGATACAATCTGTTGTCTCAAAATCATAAGCAATCTGAGGTTTTCCTGGAACATTTGGACAAGAGAGATTAAGCTCTGTCAGTCCTTTGAATTCACTCTCTTGCACTTTTTTCAAGATGGTATGTGTTTCTTCTGGAGACATGCCAACTAGAGATAGGAAGAAAGTTCGGTTTGGCTCTTTTTCCTGCAAGTCCAAAAGATAGTTCAAATAGTAGTCTAAGCCATTATTTGGTAAGCCCATGGAGTTGATAGAACCAAGTGGAACATTCTGGTATCGTGGCTCAGGATTGCCCTGACGAAAGTCCAAGGTCGCAGTCTTCGTAACAAAAGTACCCGCCGCTGAGTTTTTGACTCCTTCAAGCTCTTCTATCGTCATACAAGCCACACCCGCCGCATTCATCAAGCAATTGTCAAACTCAAAGCCAGCTATTTGTGTTTTCGTTGATACCATGATTCTGATCCTCCAGATTCCTTTTATTTCTAATATTATACCATACTTTAAGATTTTCTCTTTGAGAAACTAATTTCTATATAAAACGTTCGGTTTTGTAAATTGAAAGAATTTTTAGAAAATTTCTGTTTTTTTCTTTACACTCAAAAAAAATTCTGCTATAATGGCTCATGTAATAAAATATAACAACAAAAGGAGAACGATATGACATCTGCTAAAGACTATATCCAAAGCGTGTTTGCAACTGTGAAAGCTCGTAACGGGCATGAGGCTGAATTTCTCCAGGCGGTTGAAGAATTCTTCAGCACTTTGGAACCTGTATTTGAAAAACATCCCGAGTATATCGAAGAAAACATCTTGGCACGCATCACTGAGCCTGAGCGCGTGATTTCTTTCCGTGTTCCTTGGGTTGACCGTGAAGGTAAAGTCCAAGTCAACCGTGGTTACCGTGTTCAATTCAACTCAGCTGTTGGACCATATAAAGGCGGACTTCGTTTCCACCCAACTGTAAACCAAGGGATCTTGAAATTCCTCGGTTTCGAACAAATCTTTAAAAACGTCTTGACTGGACTTCCAATCGGTGGAGGTAAAGGGGGATCAGACTTCGATCCTAAAGGTAAGACTGATGCTGAAGTGATGCGCTTCTGCCAAAGCTTTATGACAGAATTGCAAAAATACATCGGACCATCTCTTGACGTACCTGCTGGTGATATCGGTGTTGGTGGACGTGAAATTGGTTACCTATACGGACAATACAAACGTCTTAACCAATTTGATGCGGGTGTCTTGACTGGTAAACCTCTTGGATTTGGTGGTAGCTTGATTCGTCCAGAAGCAACTGGTTATGGTTTGGTTTACTACACTGAAGAAATGCTCAAAGCTAATGGTAACAGTTTTGCTGGTAAGAAAGTGGTTATTTCAGGTTCTGGTAACGTAGCTCAATACGCTCTTCAAAAAGCAACTGAACTTGGCGCTACTGTTATCTCTGTATCTGACTCAAATGGTTATGTCATCGACGAAAATGGTATTGACTTCGATCTTTTGGTTGATGTTAAAGAAAAACGCCGTGCTCGTTTGACTGAGTATGCAGCTGAGAAAGCAACTGCTACTTACCATGAAGGTTCTGTATGGACTTACGCTGGTAACTACGACATCGCTCTTCCATGTGCGACTCAAAACGAAATCAACGGTGAAGCAGCTAAACGTTTGGTTGCTCAAGGCGTTATCTGTGTATCTGAAGGTGCTAACATGCCTAGTGACCTTGATGCGATTAAAGTCTACAAAGAAAACGGAATCCTTTACGGTCCTGCCAAAGCTGCCAACGCTGGTGGTGTAGCTGTATCAGCGCTTGAAATGAGCCAAAACAGCCTTCGCCTTTCATGGACCCGTGAAGAAGTTGATGGACGCCTCAAAGACATCATGACAAACATCTTCAATACAGCTAAAACAACTGCTGAAACATACGGTCTTGGTACTGACTACCTTGCAGGAGCAAATATCGCTGCCTTCGAAAACGTAGCAAACGCTATGATTGCACAAGGTATTGTTTAATTAGTCGATACATCCTATTGGAGGACAAATGATGAACTTACGGCCAATGGAAGTGAGAGACAATTCAGCTGTAGCGCAGCTCATTCGAGCCAGCCTAGAAGAATTCGGGCTTGACAAACCAGGAACTGTCTACTTTGATTCTCATCTAGATCATTTGGCCGACTATTATCAACAGCAAGAGAGAGCAGCTTACTTTGTTCTGGAAGATGAAGGACAGCTGGTTGGCTGTGGTGGCTTTGCACCTTTGTCTGATAAGATTGCTGAATTACAAAAACTGTACGTCACTAAGAATAGCCGTGGCAAAGGTTATTCCAGCAGGTTGATAAAGCGGATATTCCAGGAAGCCCGTCTAGCTGGTTATGAACAGCTTTATCTAGAAACCTCTACTGAACTGGCTACGGCTGTGGCCATCTATCAACACTATGGTTTCAGATCACTGCAACAACCACTTTCTAACGCCGCCGGCCACCCAGCTATGAATATCTGGATGATAAAATCCCTCTTATCAAATGAGTAGATATTAGTATACTCTGGTCGACTCGAAGACATCATGACCAAGAACCACAACACAGCTAAAACAACTACTGAAACATACGGACTTGGTACAGGTGACCTTGCAGGAGAAAATATTGTTGACTTCTAAAATCTAGTAAATGCTGTGATTGCCCAAGGTATTGTTTAAGCACTATCAAACTAGAAGAAATCCGACTGCTTATGAAAGCAGTCGGATTTTTATATATCTAATTTTTCAAAAAATTTTCCTGCTACCAGCTTTTCTTTTAGCCTCTCTAACAGCTCATTCTCCAGGAAAGGACTTAGTTCGTCAAAATCTTGACAAACCTTAAAAACCGTCTCTCTATCCATCTGACCATAAGCTAATTCATAATAGTCCTTATGATGATACCAGTTCTGGTCATAGTTGATATCTGTCCGTTGATAGTAAACGATGTTCTGCTTCGGTGTCAGGTAAAGCTTCTGTGTTAGAATGCTTTTCTGATCTTTGGACAACTTACTACGACTGAAAATTTTGACACCTTGAAAAATCTTACGCTCATGGATACCTTGATTTGTGACTTTCAATTCAACTCTTTTATAGTACATATAGTCACCTCCTGAAATTACCTACATTATATCAGATTCTGGCAGATTATCAAGCCAAAGTGTCATTTCCAAAAATCTTTCGTCGCCTCTAAAATCTCTTCTGTAGGTGTCACTGTAGCCTCAATAATGCTCTTGCCAGTCTTTTTCAGATAAGCTTGTATCAAATGATAACCATAAGCATAGCCTGCAGCATAGGGCATTCCAACCGTTATTTGACCTTGAATCTCAGCAATTTCATCACCGTAGAGATAAGGAGCCATTTCCGCCATACCTGTTAGCTGAAGCTGACTTGAGATGATGGGCTTAATCTCTTCTAACTGCTCTGGACTGGTTGAAGTGACCCAAGGCCCAATGAGATCTTTGCCATAGAGCTCAGCCGCAAAAGACTCTGCCAATCCTTCACTGACTACCCAGTCTGCTAGTGTCGTCTGCTGGTTCCATTTGATAAATTGGAAACGTACATTGTGATTGCACTCGTGAGCCAACGCAGCCTGCACACGTAGTAAAGTATAGTCATTTGGTAGCAGACTAAGCATGAGGTAGCCTGGAATTCCGCCATCTCCGCTATAACCCTTATTGAGCTGTAGCATAGGTTTTTCTGGATTGCCCAATAAAATAGTAAAATGGTAATCCTCAACATCTAAGTCATAGCCAGCCTGCTCAAAAAGCCCCATACTCCTTTTGATGGTATCCTGGCAGTCCTGCCAGAGTTGATCAGAGCTCAGAGAGTCGATAGCTGGTCTATCCTTTTCTGAGAGAGTTGAGGGTAACTGATTCATAAAGCCAAGTAGGAAAAGAGCATCAAATCCTCCAGGATACTTTGCTTTCAGAGGAATGTGTTGCGTTTGGTATTTCATTGCAAAAGGTGCTAATATTTTAGCTCGAAAGCAACCTTCTCTTTTTTCTAAAGGAAGCTCGAGCATCTCTTGGTAAACTTTATCTGAACGAATCATATTGATTTGCATGGTAAGCTCCTTTCTTATCTATTATTAGTATAATCCCTTACCTAAGGTCAGAGTCAAGAAGAAAATTGAAATTATATCAAGATTCTAGTAATTGTTAGTAAAAAAACTAGAACTTTCGTATCAGATCATAATTTCAAGTAGGTTTACCCATTTTAAATCGTAACAGAAAAAACCACTACTCCTAAGAATAGCGGTTTTATATGTTTTTTAAGCTACTAATGTAGTTGCTCTATTATTTAAGAGTAACTGAAGCTCCAGCTTCTTCCAATTTAGCTTTGATTTCTTCAGCTTCTGCAGTTGGAACGCCTTCTTTGATGACACCTGGTGCACCATCAACAAGTTCTTTAGCTTCTTTAAGTCCAAGACCAGTGATTTCACGTACAACTTTGATAACGCCAACTTTTTTGTCACCAGCAGCTGTCAACTCAACGTCAAATGAGTCTTTAGCAGCACCAGCGTCAGCAGCACCAGCTGCAGCAACAGCTACAGGAGCAGCTGCAGTTACACCAAATTCTTCTTCGATAGCTTTTACAAGGTCGTTCAATTCAAGGATTGAAGCTTCTTTAATTTCAGCAATAATGTTTTCAATGTTCAATGCCATTGTTATTTCCTCCAAATAAGTTTTTAATTTTATAATCGTTTTTCCGTAGCTAGGCTACGCTGCGTAGCTTAAGATTAAGCTGCGTCTTCTTTGTTGTCTGCAACCGCTTTGACTGCAAGAGCAACGTTGCGCACTGGCGCTTGAAGTACAGAAAGGAGCATAGAAAGAAGTCCTTCGCGGTTTGGAAGAGTTGCAAGAGCAACGATTTCTTCTTTAGATGCGACAGCGCCTTCGATTGCACCACCTTTGATTTCAAGTGCTTCAGCGTTTTTAGCAAAATCATTCAAGATTTTCGCTGGTGCGATAACATCTTCGTTAGAAAATGCTACTGCAGATGGTCCAACAAATACTGATGCAAGATCTTCAAGACCAGCTTTTTCAGCTGCACGACGCAAGATTGAGTTTTTAATGACTTTATACTCAACTTCGCTTCCACGAAGCTCACGACGAAGAACTGTATCTTGCTCAACTGTCAAACCACGAGCGTCTACAACGACGATAGATGCAGCAGCTTTCATTTTTTCAGCCACTACGTCAACTAGTTCCGCTTTTTTAGCAATAATTGCTTCACTCATTAGTGTGTTCACCTCCGTAATTATTTTGCTTGGGGAATTTTTCCAAAAGAAAAACGCGCCCAAACCTAGACACGAAAGTACAATACGCTTCTTTTTACATGATACGTTTTGTCCTCGGTAGGATCTTTATGAGTCGAGCTCCCCTACTGTCTTAGGCAGTTTTTTCAAACCGTATATAAGTATAGCATAGACAAAAAAAGAATGCAAGATTTTTGCAAACTTTTTTTAAATTTTTTTAAATCTCTACTGTCAAAACTTTGCCTTGCTTAACCACCTGTTCTCCAGCGATATAAACATCATCAACATCACTGGATTTGACAGCATAAACCAGATGAGAGAGCATATTTTTCTGAGGTTGAAGATGGATTTTTCCTTGTGGTTGAATGACCAGAAAATCCGCTTGCTTGCCAACTTCTAGGCTTCCTATCTGCTTTTCCATTCCTAGAACCTTAGCTCCTTCGATCGTCAGTGCCTTAAGGGCTGTCTCGATAGGGAATTGGCTGGCATCTCCACTCTTCATTTTCTGAAGAAGGGCTGCGGTCCGTCCTTCCTCAAACATATCTAGATTATTATTGGAAGCAACTGAGTCAGTCGCAATTCCGACTGCTACTCCTGCTTTTTGCAGTTGGATGATTGGAGCGATCCCTGAGGCCAGTTTGAGGTTACTGATAGGATTATGGGCGATTGCCACATGAGAAGTTGCCAAGCGTTCAATTTCTCGCTCGTTTAGCTCGACCCCATGAGCAAAGACAGACGGATGATCTAAATAACCCAGTTCTTCTAGAAAGGCGAGGGGACGTTTGCCATAGCGTTTGAGGATAATTCCTGACTCTTCCTTGGTCTCTGCCACATGGATATGGAGAGGGATATTTAGCTCTTTTGCCATATCTAAGCTCGCTTCCAGCAAGTCTCTACTACAGCTGTAGGGAGAATGTGGAGCTACCATAACCTTGAAATTTGGGTTTTCATATCCTAAGATTTCCTCTATGATGGCTCGGGTTCTGCTTATGGTCTCAGCAGTTGTTTCTGCCTCTGAAGAAAAGAGGGTCGGTGAGAAATAACAACTCATCTTGGAAGCCTTAACTGCCTGATAAATTTGCTGGATATCCACACCATTGGGATTATACATATCGTTGAAGGTTGTTGTCCCTGACTGGAGCATCTCTGTCAGAGCTTCTTTGACCGCCTTGGTAGTCATATCAGGCGTAAATCCTGCTTCTGCAGGCCAGATATAGTCATTGAGCCATTCATGGAGATTGCTATCATCTTGGATCCCTCTCAATCCTGTCATAGCTGAATGGGTATGGCAATTGACCAAACCAGGCATGATCCAGGCTCCCTGATAGTCTATAATCTGCTCAGCTTGCTCTAAAATCTCTGGCTCCTCTTGGCCGACATAAATGATTTGAGAGTCCTTAACGGCTAAGATACCATCCAAATAAACATGGAAATCTTGGTCACAAGTCACGATATTTACATGCTGATAGACTTTCATTGTTTTCTCCTTCCAAGGCCTTGATTTTTTCTAGCTATTGTAACAAAAAAGTCACCCGAAGGCAACTTTTTTCGTTCATAAGATTTTAAAATAGAAAGGATTATTCAGAGCGAAAAGCTGCAGCTTTCTGCATTTGGTAATACTTGCCCTTTCTAGCCATGAGATCCTGATGGTTACCATGCTCAACAATGTCACCATCCACCAAGACTAGAATCAGATCCGCATCCTGAATAGTTGACAAACGGTGAGCAATGATAAAGCTTGTGCGCCCCTTCATCAGTTTGGCAAAGGCATCCTGTACCAGCACTTCTGTCCGTGTATCGATGGAGGAAGTTGCCTCGTCTAAGATAAGAATCTTTGGGATAGCTAGAAAGACTCGGGCGATGGTCAAGAGCTGGGCTTGCCCGACAGAGAGAGATTCTCCTGCATTTTCCAACTTGGTATCGTATCCCTGTGGCAACTGTTGGATGAAAAAGTCTGCATTGGCTGCCTTTGCAGCAGCAATCACCTGCTCCCGGCTAGCATCAGGATTTCCAAAGGCAATATTGTCATGGATGGTTCCTTGCTTGAGCCAGGTTTCTTGGAGAACCATCCCAAACTGCTGTCTCAATGAAGCTCGGGTATAATCATAAATGGATTGCCCATCTAGCAAGATATCTCCCGAGTTAATAGGATAAAAACGCATGAGGAGATTGATAAGAGTTGACTTACCAGCACCTGTCGGACCAACGATGGCTACCTTGCTACCAGCTGGGATATCGATGGATAAGTCCTTAATCAAGATCCTTTCAGGATGGTAGCCAAAAGAAACATGTTTAAAGGAAATAGCTCCCTTGACTTGGTCACTGGTCAAGACTTCCTTACCTGTTTCAGCAACCTCAGGACTTTCTAAGACAGCATAGACACGCTCTGCGCAAGCGAGAGCACTTTGCAACTCAGCTAGCACTGAAGAAATATCGTTAAAGGGCTTGGTATACTGTTGGACATAGTTCAAAAAAGTCACTAAACGCCCAATGGTCAAGGTTGAACCCATCATGATACGATAGGCTCCCACTCCAGCAAGAAGGGCATAAATGAGCGCATTGACAAAGCGAGTTGAAGGATTAACCGTTGATGAATAAAAGATGGCTGACTGAGAATAGCCTGCATAGTTGGCATTCGCCTCGTGCAGTCTTTGGATAAACTCTGTTTGAGCATTGAAGGACTGGATAATGGTCTGCTGGCTAAGCGACTCTTCAATCAACTGAGTCTGAATCCCCCTGGTCTCTGTTTGCTTCTGAAAGAGATGATAGGACCGTTTGGCAATAAAGCGTGAAATCACCATGGACAGGGGCGTCAACAGCAAGACCAAGAGGGTCATGAGAAGGTGAATTTGGAGCATGGCTAGAATACTAACCAAAATCATCAAAACACCAATGAAAAATTGATTGAAAATCATGGTCAAGCCAGCTGCCAACTGTTCTATGTCTGTGGTCACACGACTGACCATCTCTCCACTACCCTGCCGATCCACAAAAGCAATCGGTAAACGATGGAGCTTATGAATGATTCGCTCTCGCAAGTCTTTGGTATAAGAGAAGATTAGACGATTATAAAGAAGAGGATTGGCCCATTGTACCAGAGTATTTCCTATGACCACCAAGATCATCTGGATAAAAATCTGCCAAAAAACTGGTGAAGAACCAGCCACTAGAACTTGGTCAATGACCTGTCCAATCAGAATAGGTAGGTAAATTGATAAGCCAACTTGGGCAATAGTTCCTAGAAAGGCTAGGAAAAGGAGGAAGGGATGGCTTGCTAAATCTATGGCCAAACGTTTGAGCGTCTGGTTTGCGGTTTGTCGTCTCATGCTAGTCCTCCTTTCCATTTTGAGATGCGTTGATTTCGCGATAGACTTGGCTAGTTTTCATCAAGTCCTCGTGCTTGCCAACAGCTAGGAGCTCACCTTTTTCCAAGAGGAGAATCTGGTCAGCCATCTGAAGTGTCGAAGTCCGTTGAGAAATCAAGATTAAGCTCGTGTTAGGTAAGTTTTCTCGAATTGCTTTCAAGAGCTTGGACTCAGTGATGGTGTCGAGGGCCGAGGTCGCATCATCTAGGATGAGAAATGGAGCTTGTCGCAAGACTGCTCGGGCAATAGATAGCCTTTGTTTTTGTCCGCCTGAGAAATTTCGCCCTCCTCCCTCAACTAGGGCATCCAAAAGTCCTTCCTTTTCACTGACAAAATCCTTAGCTTGCGCAATCTCCAAGGCCTGCCATAGTTCCTGGTCAGATACTTCTCGATTGAAACCTAGAGTCAAGTTGGAACGAATAGTTCCTTTAAAGAGTTCGACCCTTTGGGGCACGTAGGCAATCCAAGACCGCCACTGCTCCAAATTACGAGGACTACATCCATCTCGATAAAGATCAATGCTCCCCTTGTCTGCTGGATAAAGACCAAGTAAGACTTGCACCAAGCTTGATTTACCTGAACCAGTTCCCCCAATGATACCAAGGATCTGCCCTTGATTCATATCAAAGGAAATGTTTCTCAGAGAAGGCTGGGCCGCATCAGGATAGGTAAAGGTTAATTCTTTGACTTGCAAAACCCGATCACCGGTAGCTTGCTTTTCTTCTAATTCTGAAAAAATATCTTCTGGAGCTTCGGTAAAAACTTCCTCAATTCTCTTGGCTGAGATATAGGACTGGTTGAGAGAATTTATCAGCATGGCGAGCTTAACCAATTCCACCAAAATCTGCAAGAGGTAGTTGATAAGAGCAATGAGAGCTCCTTGACTGAGTAAACCTCCTTGAATTGAAATATATCCCTGCCAGATGATGACGAGGAGAGTTCCATTGACAATCAGATAGGTCAGAGGTGTTAATAAACTAGACCAGAAGCCTGTTTTTTCTTGCAATCTAGCATAAAGTTGGTTAAGGGTTTGAAAAATCTGTAACTCTCGTTTTTCCTGGCCAAAAGCACGAATAACTCGCATCCCTTGCAATTGCTGGCGCGTTTCCTGAACCAGCTGATCCGTTTTCTTTCTGAGACTGCTATAGAGAGGATTGACCAGTCGAGAGAGGCCGACAATGACAAGGGTCAAAATGACAACCATGACCAAGAACCAGAAAGTCAGCTCAGCTGAGATGCGATAGGCCATAAAAATGGCTCCAAAAACGATAATAGGCGCTCGCAAAAAGAGACGCAGGAATTGATTAATCCCAGTCTGAATCTGGTAGGTATCCGAAGTCAAGCGGGTCACCAAGCTAGAAGTTGTCAAACGGTCTCTGCTGTCCTTAGGTAAAGAAAGAATATGACGATAAAGGTCGTCTGTCAATTCCTTGGCAAATCCAACCGCTGCCTTGGCTGAGTAAAACTGGGCTATCAAGGCCACTAAAACGCCAATCAGTGCAAAGATAAGGAGCAGGCCAATCTGCATCCAGAGGTGTCCCTGATCTCTCTGGGGCAAGGACTGGTCAACAATCCCAGCAATCACCATGGGAACCAAGAGTTCAAAAACAGCTTCTAGCAGCTTGAACAGGGGTGCTAGAATCGACTCTTTGATGTAGGGTTTGAAGTAAGATAGTAAGTGTTTCATAGATCCCTTCTATTCTTATTCTGGAAATGAAGAAAGTGGGAAGCCCCACCCTCTCAGTTTTATTTGTTTAAGTAAGGTAATAGATAGCCATATCCTGCTTTTTCCATCTCATCCTTAGCTACAAAACGCAAAGATGCAGAATTAATACAGTAACGCAGGCCACCTAATTCCTGAGGTCCATCTGTGAAAACATGACCCAAGTGAGCATTTCCTGACCGAGAACGAACCTCGATTCGCTCCATTCCATGGCTCAGGTCCTTGTAATAGTGAATCAACTCCTTAGAAATCGGACGACTAAAACTTGGCCAACCACAACCTGAGGCAAACTTATCCTTAGCAAAAAAGAGTGGCTCCCCTGTCGTGATGTCTACATAAATCCCTTCTTCAAAGGTCTGGTCATAAGCATTACTAAATGGAGCCTCTGTAGCAGCTTCTTGCGTAACACGATAAGACTCTTCAGTTAAGCTTTCCTTTAACACCTCTTGACTAGGCTTTTCATAGTTAGAGGCGTCAATCAATGGCTTATCAGCATCCGTCACATCGATATGACAATAACCTGAAGGATTTTTCTTGAGATAGTCTTGATGGTAGTCTTCTGCTAAAATGTAGTGGCGAAGTTTCTCCACTTCTACTGCAATCTTTCGACCCAGCATACGTTCCTGCTCCTGCACCACTGTGTAGATAGCTGGCAAGTCTGCTTCATCCTGATAGTAAATCCCAGTTCGATATTGGCGACCACGGTCATTCCCTTGTTGGTTAATAGACAAGGGATCAATAACACGGAAATAATAAAGCAAAATCTCTCTAAGTGACACTGCTTTCTCATCATAAATCACTTGAACAGTCTCTGCATGGTCTGTTTCCTTGAGCAACTGGTAATTGGTCGTTTCGACTTGGCCATTAGCGTAGCCGACACTGGTTCCTAGCACTCCAGAAATTCGTGAAAAATACTCCTCTAGGCCCCAAAAACAACCACCTGCTAGATAAATTTCTGACATCTTTATTTCTCCTTTATCAAGTTTTTAACTAATACTCTTCGAAAATCTCTTCAAACCACGTCAGCGTCACCTTAGAATATATATGTGACTGACTTCGTCAGTTCTACCCGCAACCTCAAAACAATATTTTGAGCTAACTTCGTCAGTTCTATCCACAACCTCAAAACCATGTTTTGAGCAACCTGCGGCTAGCTTCCTAGTTTGCTCTTTGATTTTCATTGAGTATAAACTTCTTTTCAAAAAAAGGATAGGAAGCTCTCTGGTCGAGAGTTTCCCCATCCTATCTTCTATTCTTTATTTTGCTTCTACACGGACACCTTGGGTATCAACTTTCAAGTCATGCAGTTTGCCTTTGAAAGACTGCTTTTGCAATTCTGCCTTAATCGCCGGCATCTTGTCGTGAGAAGCCAGAACCATAACTGTCGGCCCAGCACCAGAAAGATAGGTCGCATAGGCTCCATTCTCTTTAGCTACTTGCTTAATCGTAGCAAATTCACGGACCAGACTTTGACGATAGCGCTCGTGGAAGAGGTCCCCCTCGATTGCTTGACCAGCTGTCACCATATCTCCTGCTAACAAGGCTGCAACGGCCACATTGGCGATAGAACTAGCTGCAACAGCTTCCTTGTAGGACAATTTCTTAGGAAGGACACCACGGCTATCGCGAGTGCGTAATTCATAGTTAGGAATATAAGCTAAAAAATCACACTCTGGGAAGTCTGCTACGATAGCAGAGACTTGACCTTCAACAGAACTCGCAACAACAAGATTTCCATAGATAGCTGGAGCCACATTGTCAGGATGCCCTTCAATCTTGGTAGCCAACTGCAATTTGTCGTGGTTAGATAAGTTGAGATTGCCCAGTTGGTTAGCCAGTTCAATCCCAGCAACGATAACAGAGCTAGAAGAACCCAAACCACGCGCCAAGGGAACATCGCTGGTCATTTTCAAACGTCTCGGTTGCAAGTCAGGCGCAATTTGCAAGGCAATCTTAAGCAAAAGATTACGCTCGTCATGGGGAATCCATTTGCCAATCTGGTGTTCAATCAACCACTCATCCCGTTCTTCACAGACCTCAATTTGAAGATACTTGGTTACAGCTACACCGACCGAATCAAAACCTGGCCCAATATTGGCACTGGTTGCAGGTACAATAATCTTCATCCTATTCTCCTAACACCTTGAAGGTATTCAAGAGGTCAAATTCTGAAGCTTTGGCCAACTCAGCTGAAACATTCTCAAGTTGTGCTTTATTGATCTTATGTGTAATAATGACGACACGCGCCTTGTCACCCTCTTTACCATCTTGGAGGATTTGCTTGAAGGAAATATCTTGAGCGTTGAAAATCTCAGCCAATTTCAAGACCTGCCCTTTTGAGTCTGGAGCCAAGATTGAGAAATAGTAGTTTGCTTTAACATCTTCTGGATTTGCCAAGACCAAGTCACGGCTATATTCGTTGAAGTCTTTGCCAATAGTACCATCATTCAAACGACGAACGATACGGACAATGTCCGCTACAACACTTGTTGCAGTTGGTTTTTGACCAGCACCTGGTCCGTAGTACATCGATTCACCGATACCGATAGATTCTACAAAAACAGCGTTCATTACCCCATTCACACTGGCAAGTGGATGTGCTTTAGGTAGGAAGGTTGGAGTCACTTCTGCAGCAATACCTGAAGGAGTTTCCTCGATAGAACCAACCAATTTCACTACATAGCCCAAGTCTTGGGCTACAGCTACGTCTTCTGGCGTGATGTTGCGGATTCCCTTGTGGGCTACATCGTCAAAGGCAACCTTCATACCAAAAGCAAACTGGCTCAAAATCACCATCTTGTAAGCTGCGTCAATCCCATCCACGTCATTTGTAGGGTCGCTTTCTGCAAATCCAAGTCTTTGAGCTTCAGCCAGAGCATCATCGTAAGACCAGCCTTCTTCCACCATCTTGGTCATCATGAAGTTGGAAGTTCCATTAACAACGCCAAGAACGCGCGTAATTTTGTCAGAAGCCAACGAATTTGCCAAAGTACGAAGAATTGGAATCCCACCAGCTACTGCTGCTTCATAGTAAAGTGCTACGTTATGCTCTTTAGCGATTTCTAACAATTCTGCACCATGAACAGCCAAAAGGTCCTTGTTAGCAGTAACAACGTGTTTCCCAGCTTCTAAGGCACGAGTGATAAAGGTCTTAGCTGGTTCGATACGCCCCATCAATTCCACTACGATAGTAATGTCCTTGTCTGCTAAAATATCATCTACATTGGTTACAAAGTTAAAGTCATTCCCTGCTGCAAGCAAGCGGTTCTTTTCATCTTCATCCTTGACCAATACCTTGGCTACTTCAATCTCTGAATGAGCTGACTGAACGATTTTTTCTCCATTTTCCTTTAGGAGGAAAGGCACACCACTTGCAACGGTACCAAATCCAAGTAAAGCAATTTTAACTGTCATGTTTGTCTCCTAGAAATTTTCTGATATAGCCATTATAACAGAATTTTGTGAAAATTCCTATCCAAGAAAACCACTATTTATAGATATAAAAGAAAAAACGAATCATCTGATTCGTCTTTTCTGATAAATAAAAATTGATTTCTAAAAACTATGAATTAATTTTTTGAAGACCGAAGACTGCGTCGTGATTGATCAAGATGTGACCATACTCTTGTAAAACAGAACGACTGATGTCACTATCATCTGCAAATTCACGCATACGAGCCAAGAGCCAGGCTGGATATGGACTAGGATGGTTTTCCACATCAACTAAGATTGTCAAATAATAGTGTCCATTCATCTTATAGAGTTCAGAGGTTTCCATCTGGTAGTTAACCGTCTTTGCAAAAGCAACTAAGTCAGCAAGGCTTGCAAAGCGCAGGATATAGTAGATATAAGGTTCTTTCTTACTCTCAGTCTCCTTGTCTGCCTGCTCTTGCTCTTCTTCCTTTGCTTCGACCTGCTCTAGAGATTGGATGGCCTCTATATCGTCCTTGGTTTTCTCTGCGATACTCTTTTCTAGAGTCTTGAGAAATTCATCTGGTGACATTTGGGCCAATTCTTCCATATCAGGTAGGTCCGCCAAATCTTCAAAATCCAGATTCTGGTCAATCTTGGACTTGGTCACAAATACATCGACCTTGTCTGGTTTTGGCGTTACACGAAAACTCAGCATGCCACTATCCAAGAAATTGTCGGGCATCTCTAACTCATCTAAAATCGCATAGAAAAATTCTTCTGTTTTTTCCTGCGGAACGAGGAAGTCGGCAATCTCCATCCCCCGATCCATCAAATCATCTAAAGTCATCGTGATTTTCAGTGTTGTATCACTAATTTGTTTCATCTTCATATCTAGTAACCTCATACTTTCAGTCTATCTATTATACTAGATTTTTACGATTTTATCAAAAGAATGAAGCGAGAATGTGATATAATACTAGATATGATTTTAGATTTAAGAAAGAAAGTTCAATGAAAAATATAAAAGTAAATGCCTTGGCCAGCTTGCTGGTCAATATTCTCAATATCGTTTTTCCACTGATAACCAATCCTTATCTGACGCGGATTCTCAGCAAATCCAATTACGGTTATTTCAATACAGCCAATACCTGGGCAAGTTTCGTTATTCCACTAGCTGCCTTTGGGATATACAACTATGGGATTCGAGCTATCAGTAAGGTCAAGGATGACAAGAATAAAATCAACTACGTCTTTTCTAAGCTGTTTTATATCTCGGTTTTCACCTCTCTCCTGACCACTGGTATCTACTTCCTCATTATCTTCTTTGACACTAGCATTGAGAATCTGAAAGTCCTCTACTACATCCTAGGGGCTCAAGCACTCTTCCAATTTCTCAATATCGAATGGATGAACGAGGCTTATGAAAACTATGCCTTCATCCTCTATAAGACATTAATTATTCGAATTACCATGCTGGTCGCTATCTTCGCCTTCGTTAAAACGGCAGATGATATCGTTCCTTATGCTATCGTTATGACAGCGACCACTGTCCTCAACTACCTGCTCAGTTTTCTTTGGATTAAGAGAGAAGTTTCTTTTGTTAAGATTGGTTTCGTCGAATTAGCTAAAGCTTCTAAACCACTCTTTACTATGCTTCTCCTAGCAAACGCTAATATGCTTTATACCTTGCTAGATAGAATGTTTATCACCAAGGGACCGGATGAGAACTATATTTCCTACTATACAATTGCCTATAGTATCGTCATGTTGATTGCCAGTGTCTTGAGTGGAGCTATCAACGTCAGTATTCCACGCCTTGGCTACTATCTCGGTAAAAAGGATTACAAGTCCTATAATTATCTCGTGAATCAAGCGGCATCCTTATTCTATTTCCTTATGGTTCCAACTAGTATCGGGATTATGATATTGGGACGGTACGCAACTGTTATTTATTCTTCTGAAAAATATCTTGAAGCGGGTATCGTAACTAGCGTCTTCGCTTTTCGTACCATCATTTGGGCTATTGAGTTGATTCTTGGTAAACAGATTATCTTTATCAACGACCATGAAAATCGCTTAACCGCCTTCTACTTCCTTGGTGGTGGTGCCAATATACTATTAAATAGCATCTTGTATTTCAATAATATTTTTGCACCTGAGTATTACATCGCTACGACCATTATCGCAGAAACTATCGTTGTTTTACTTGAAATTCATTTTATCAAGAAACACCAACTGATTAGTTTAAAAGAAATTTTTATAACCTTAACACGTTATAGCCTCATATCCCTTGGTTTTATCCCAATCTTCTATATTTTCAAGATGATTTTCCAAATCAATTCCTACACAGTAAACTTTAATATGATTCTCATGGTTCTTTCTACCGTGGCAACTTGTGGTATCTATTACCTCTTGACCCTCTTTATCACCAAAGACAAAACACTCCACTATGCACTGAACCTTGTACTTGCTAAATTAAAACGAAATTAAAAAATCCCCTACTGATAAATTAGTTGCCAGTAGGGGATTTCTTCTTTATTCGTTTTCTTTCTTTTCAGAAGCGTTGGCTTCTAGATTTGAATCTTGTTTAGGTTGTTCAACAATAGAGGAATCAGCTTCTTGTTTCTGTTCTGGCTTGACTGCCTCGCTATCTACAGCAGCAACAGCCTGTTTCCAGATACCTTCTTCGTTTACTTTGTAACCATCAGGTGTTGTTGCGTTCTTCAACAAAGAACCATCAGCTTGGAAATAGTACCAATTACCATCAAGCTGTTTCCAACCCGTTTGCATAGCTCCTGATTCATCAAAGTAATAATGATCACCATTTACTTTATGAAGGCCAACCAACATGATGCCATCTTCAGGATTTAGATAATACCAGACACCTTTGTCTTTTATCCAACCAGTTTTCATAGCTCCATTTGATTCAAAGTAACGGTAATGATTATCAAACCATTTCCAGCCAGTTTGCATGGCTCCAGATTTGCTAAAGTAATATTGCTTACCATCTACTTGATGGGAGCCAACTAACATAACGCCTTCCTTACCTTCAAGATAATACCAGGCATCACCATCTTTCAACCAACCAGTTTGGAGTGCGCCCGACGTAGCGTAATAATGCCAAGAATCATTTGACCACTGCCATCCAACTTGCATAGTACCTGCTGAGCTGAAGAAATAGTTCTTACCGTCAATCTCTTTAGATCCTACAGCCATAATACCAGTTTCTGGATCCAAATAATACCATGATTCTTTATCTTTCAACCAACCAGTTTTCATAGCACCTGAGTTCGTATAGAAGTACCAGCTATTGTCTTGCCACTTCCAGCCAGTCTGCATTGCACCACTAGCATTCAAATAGTAACGAGCACCATTTATATCTTGTCTGCCAGTTAACATGTTGCCATCTTTATCCAGATAATACCATGTTTCCTGATCCTTGACCCAACCGGTTTTCATAGCTCCAGAACTTGCAAAATAGTTCCAGTGACCATCAACAAAGGCCCAGCCAGTTTGCATGACACCTTCTTGATTAAAGTAGTACGTGATTCCATTGATATTCTTTTTACCGACGGTCTTTAGCCCATCCTCATCATAGAAATACCAATTTGAATCAATCTTTTGCCATGTTGAAGGCTTACCTGCTGTTTGGAGTGCACCACTTTCGGTAAAGAACATCTTCTTGCCATTATAGACTTGATGTCCTGTTAGCATCTTCCCATCTGCTGCAAAGAGATACTTTTTCCCTCCAATTTCAGAGAGCTCGCTAAATCGTCTAGCACCATTTGATTGGATATAATACCAAGAGTCATCTAGTTTGAACCAACCACCAGTTTGCATTTTACCATTTTGGTTCAAATAGTAATCGTTCCCTTTGGCATTTTCTCCCCAGTCGTCGTTAAGGTGAAGCCAGCGACCTGCTTGCATTTGTCCTTTTCCATTAAAGAAGTAAGTGGCTCCGCCGATCTCTCTCCAGCCGATAGCCATTTCTCCATCAGTCAAACGATATTTCCAATAGCCATCTTCTTGATACCATTTTTCGTCAACTACAGGGATATCAGGGAAGGTATTTGAAACATTAGCAAATCCTTTATCGCTAATATCAAAAACGGTAGCGTCTTGAGTTTGGCTCGCAGCATGAAGAACCTGAATGTTTTTCTTCTGAAGGTATTCTCTGGTTGAAGCAACATTAATATCTCCACCAGTTGTCTGAATAATCATTTTTGGTGATAAGTTTTCAAGAAAATTAATCGTATTTGAAATTGTTGCATCATAATGGTGGTTCCATTTCATCATATCAACCTTGCCGATAACTGGACCTAACTTATCTTCTGCTCCTTCGGCATTATCCAAATCTCCACCAAGATAGATTCTCTTTCCTGCCACAGTCACCACTGAAACAATGGAGTTGGAGTTATCATCTCGAACTTTTTTCAGATTCCCGTCAGCATCATATTCATTCTTATAGTTGTAGAGTTGGATATCCATATCACCTAATTTTAGGTGGCTATCCTCATCTGAAATATTCTGGATAAGAGTAACTCCTCGTTTTTGAGCTGCTCTCAAAGCATTATCATAATTGAAAAGATTATCCCATAGTCCCCAGTTTGCTGTGATCCGATCATCTGAATATTTTTTCAAATAAAACTTACCGACCTGATATCGATTGAGTATTTCGTCTGCTCCACCAATATGGTCACTATGAACATGAGTTCCTATAATAAAATCTAATTTTTTTACACCTATTTGATCCAAGTGGCGAATCAATCGATCCTCCAATACTTGATAATTTCTCATGGAAATTCCCCAGCGGCTTGGATAGCGTGGGTCACTCCCATCAGGAAAATCATAGTCTTCTCCCATATCAATCAAAGCATAGTGACCATTGCTTTCCAGAAGGATGGCATCACTCCCAGATTTTGCTTTAGTATTTATGAAATGGATACGATTGCCCGAACCTGCAGAGATGGTATCTGCATCTACTCCTTGCGATAACTGAATCAGTAATAGAAAGAATGCGAGAACACTATAGCTGACTGATTTTAATAACCATTTATTTTTCACCTTGAAAACTCCTTTATCTTAACATTAAGCAACTTTTAAAAATCTAATCAATCCAATAATTTTTATCCCCTCCTGGGACTTGTTGCTCAATAGGTGGTGGAGTCATATAGTTTTCTCCAAATTCGTAGACAAGTATTTCATGGTATTTTCTCGGAACCTTGACCACAATGTTTTCATAAGGCATATCAATCAAATCATAGAGCCATTCTTTTTTTATACCATTTGGATAATAAGGGTCATAGATAGTACAAGTAAGATCTGTTGCTTGATCTACACTATACTTCAAAGCAAGGCTCTCTAATTTTTGATTCCATAGCTGTGGGGAAGTTAAGCGGAAAATAGCTGATCCCATATAACGAGGGAGGTTTTTTAGTCCACCATTCTCAGACTTGATCCCTTTAAAATTCAAAGAAGAAAGGCGAATGAAATATTTGTAGAGCTTCATTTTTTTACGGTCACTTTCCTCTGTGACGACACCATCATATGGAAAAATGTCAACGCAAGTTCCCAATACGACCGTTGGGTCTACGAGGTTAGCATCTCGACGAGTCCTTACATCATAGACTCTCATATAACTGTATGGATATCCCTTTGTTTCTCTGAATGAAATCAATTTATAGTAGGGATGATTTTCATTTTGTAAAACCTTGTAAAGTTTTTCAAATTCATCACGCGCCAAGGAAATATCTGTATCATCATCCCAAGGGATAAATCCTTTATGGCGTACAGCTCCTAGTAAGGTTCCAAAATCAATAAAGTATTTGATTTGATGTTGTTCACAAAGATCATGTAGATACTTTAAAATATCCAATTCTACTTGCTTGATTTCTTCAAGAGTTAAAGTTCTTTCAGACATAGGTTCTATTCTCCTAAATTTGACTATATTTTTAAACGTTTCTTAATTCCAATCCCGTCATTTAGACCTTTTAACAATCTTCCATAATTTAAAATCATGATGAGATACTCTTTGTTCAACCGGTGGCAATTGCATATAGTCTCCGTAGTCTGAGGTCAAAATTTCATGATAGTTCTTCGGAATGGTAAATTCCTTACCTTCAAATGTTCCAGTAGTAACTTGTTCCAGCCATTCACGTCTCCACACTGGTTTGTTCATATCCTTGTAGATAAGATAATCCACTTGCTCATAATCTGAGACTTTACGGGATTTTGCAAGCTCTTCAATCTGGGCAACGTATTTGTTCGTATTGGTGAAATAGAAAATAATAACTGACACATAACGTAGCAGTGAATTCAGTACACTTTTTGTATTGGTAATGCCTTTGAAGGTGTAGCAACTCAATTGACGTTTCTTTATCAGTTTCGTCATCTTGTTTTTAAATTGTACGTCATCCTCGTAGCCATCTACAGGGAAAATATCTACATAGATTCCCATATTCGAATCGATGCGAACATCTTCTTCTAGCAAGTAAGTATGGTTATCCTGCACTTTCATGAAGGGATAGACATAGTTGAGATTATTTTTATAAGACATGACCTCGTAACGTTCATCAGGGTTAGCGATAAGGTAGTCTTGCAACTTTTCATAATCTTCTCGTAACATGCAGATATCCATGTCATCATCCCAAGGGATAAATCCTTGATGGCGAACAGCACCAATTAGACTTCCATATGCTAAGAAATACTTGACTCCAATTTTCTGACAAACTTTATGAATATACTCCATGATTCCAAGTTCCATCTGTTGAATTTCATTGACATCTGTTACTTCTTGGTACCGAACTCCTTCATCGCGTTTGCAGACTACGAGTCCATAGCCAATCGCTAGCCAGAAGATGATATTAATAAAGTTGGTTGAATACATAATCTGACTTTCAAATAATTGACCAAACAAGATACCAAAGAAAAGGATCATGATCAATTTATCAGTATGTTTCTTGGAAACAATCAAATACGTTAAAAAGCGCTTGATGACATAAGCCAGTACAAGAAGGAAGGATACCAAACCTAGAACTCCCGAACTGACAAATATGGTCACAAAAATGTTATGGAAATTCCCACCGATAAGGGAGTTTTGAATCTCAAATTTACTGAAATATTCTGTGTAGTAATCTGGAACATTTCGTACACCATAACCAAAAATTGGTTTGGCACTTCCCATCTTGATGGCATTTTTCCAGATATAGGTTCTACCACTTGGTGTTGTTTCAATCAGATGGAGCTCACCGTTCTTCTTAGTAACAGACGAATCTGTCTCAGCATAGGATTGTCCATTGTTTAAATCTAAGACAGTCGCAGTTTCAGATGAGATATAGATTGAAGTTATATAGCTTAATCCAATATTAGTTGCAGTAATCAGCAAACCAACAACTATAAAAGTGAGGAATCGTTTAACGATACTTCCTCTAGTAGCAAAGAAACTATAGAGTCCAATCATGAGAAGTAAAGAAAGTAAGGCTCCTCGACTTTGCATCGTAGCGAAGTAAACTAATTGAATCACATTGTTCAGTTTAAGATAAACAGAATATTTACTTCCTTTATGGATCAAATACATGGCCAAAATAATGCTAATGTATGAAAATATCGCACTAGCATTTGGATTGACAATCCCCCACAGACGGCCATTCATGACACCATAGTAATAAGATTGTTCGCCAATCTTAAATAGGATAAGGACTCTACTTACCAATAAACCAAACGCAAAAATTGCTGAAGAAAAAGATACAATTTGAACCGTATAAGCAATCCAGTCAACTAATTTTTTAAGTTGCCCTGATTGTAACATGGTAAATAATAAAACATAGGTTACCATGAAGAGGATTTCAATCACATTTCCAATCAAATGTCCAGAGCGATTGAAAATAGCTGATAGCAGATGACTTCCAGCTAAGAGTCCAAATAAGGATAGAAATTTGCGATCTACTGTGATTTCTTTCCACTTAAACAATAAGGTATAGCAAATATAAAGCACCACAATCGCTGATAATCCCTTGTAGAGGGGATTTGCTATCTTATAAACCAGTGAACTCATACTTAAAATCGAAATAAAAACAAATAGATACGCAATCCATAGTTTTGATTTTTCAAAGTATTCATCCATTTTTGAAAAATTCATTTTCAACTCCTTCTCATGATATTAGTTTTTTAATCCAACAATTTTCTTATATAGCCATGGAGAAATGACAAGTGAAAGGATCGCTACCTTGCGAAAAGTAGTGAAATAAGCATCCTTCCATATTTCGCGTCGATGCTGAACAATCCAATTCCTCAGCTCGGCTTTCTCCTTTTGATACTCTTCACGTGAAGTAAAGATAATTTTATCGTAAACTGTGATGTACGACCAACACTCTCTATTTATTAATTCGTATTTTAAATTAGGGAAGGCTTGTGAAACTTGAGCAATTATTTGCTGATAAACTTCTATCGTGTCAAATACATGTCGATTAACAGATGTTGTTGCACTTCCCTCACGATGATCATAATAATAAACAGGTTTGTCAATAAATACGCAACTGCATCTTGTCTTTAGTAGCAATTCAGTTAAAAATAAGGCATCTTCAGCTAGGTGATAGTTTGTATTAAACTTTTCATCCGCAAGCAGGTCTCTCTTAAACAGTTTTGCAACTGGAAAAAATGACGTTCTGGTAGTCATCAGTAGTTCCTTCATGGTTTCTTCTGTTGACCAGAGTTCTGTTTTTCCTGAATGTGAAGGTATATCAGTTACAATGCCGTTTTTGATATGGTGCAGAGGAGCAATTGCAAAGCCTACATTCAACCCTTCAACTGCACTTACTAAAGTAGCTAGGTAATCTTGGGTAACGAAATCATCGCTATCAATAAAGGTAACCCAAGAACCCGTCGCTAGCTGAATTCCCATATTTCTAGCATTTGAAACACCAGCATTTTCGATATGATAAACCTTGATATTCTCATACTGAGATGCTAAGTGATCACAGATCTGTCCACTAGAATCAGTAGAACCATCGTTGATTAGGATTAACTCAAAATGGGTATAAGTCTGTTGAAGAATCGACTCCACACATCGCTCCAGATAGGCTTCTACATTGTAGACCGGAACGATAACGCTTATTTTTTCTCCCATCATGCACCATATTCTCCCTTGTACTCTGTGTAGCTCTTGTCCATGTCTGCTATAATAGCATCATGATGCGGTACTTGCTTGTCCGCTGGTGGCGGTGTCATATAGTCCCCAAAAGCAGTGCTGAGATAGGCATCATAGCCGACTGGGATGGGCATCTCAGTTCCTTCAAATGGCAAGAAAAGATTGTCTTCAAAAGATGCGATTGGGTATTTGTTTCGCATGTAGCCGGGACCTGAGCATAATTCCGTAATGCCATCGCTCTCAGCCAGACCATACTTGGTCATTTCTTTTTCAGCTTTTTTCCAAATGTTATAACGTAGAGATTTTGGAGTCAGGCCGAGTAAGATGCGACTTCCCCATTTCATGACTACACCATGCTTTTCTGGGACAGTTTGGGCACAAAAGAGTGAATAGATCAAGGCCCAACGAACCTGTTTCTTACGCTCAGCTGGATTTTTAGGATAATAATCCAATGGTAAAACATCCAAGGCCAAACCGTGTGGCAGATCCAAATCCTTCTGATAAGGCTTGATACAAGTGGTTTCCTTGTCACGAATGGTAATAAAAAGGTTACGGTCTACAAAATCTTTGTTACTCTTTGACAAGAAATAACGCTCATCTGCAAAACGTGGCCACAGTTCTGCTAATTTTTCATAATCCTTTCGTGGCATGAAAAAGTCTAAGTCATCATCCCAAGGAATGAAGCCCTTATTACGAAGGGCACCAATAGCCCCACCACCACAGAGATAGCACAACAAGTCATGTTCTTTACAAAATGCGACGAAATATTCAGCCATTTCCAGACTACGAGCCTGAATCGCTTTCAAATCACTCATGTCTCTCCTCTTCTTTTCAAAAACGAGTTATATCGTTTTATTATACCATAAAAAAGCCCTAAAATCCATCAGATACTAAGAAAAATCAAAGCCTAAACCACTTTTTCACTAGTGATTCAAACTTTGATTTTCTTTATAAGAGTTTTCTATCTCATTCCCATTTGGGCGAGTTTTGTCTTGTATTTATTTTGGTCGACAAGGAGAGCCTGCCCTCCATAAACATCGTAGTCATCTACCCAGTCACCAAGTTCGGGAATAGTTAATCTTTCGATACCATTCTGAGCGCCTTCTATGACAGATAAACCATTGGTCAACAAGAAGCTATACGGTAGATTGGTCGAAGTCATCGCAAAGACTTTCCCAAGCGCCTCAGATCCTGTAAAGAGTTTCGTTGGATCTTTGACCTGCTCAAGAACAGCTGACATGACTTGTTGCTGACGTTTGGTACGGCCATAGTCTCCTTCATCATCATCACGGAAGCGGGCATAGTTCAGTAAGGTAGAACCATTCATCTGCTGTTTTCCAACTTTGATAGTTTGAGTTGGGGACTCTGTCTCTGTTGCATGAAGGTCATCTCCAACTGTCGCTTCTGTTAAAGGTTGACCATTCAATGTTGAGAATTGGGCATCAATCGTTACTCCATCAGGGAATAGGGTATCAATAGCTGTTGCAAAGGCCTGGAAGTCAACTAGGGCATAGTACTTAATATCCAAATCAAAGTTGTCTTTTAGAACCTTGCGGACCATTTCAGCCCCCTTTTGCCCTTCTTGTTCCCCAAGTTCATAAGCAACATTTAGTTTGTTATCCGTTTGTTTCTGACCATTTACAATCTTACTATACCCGTCGATATAAACTAAATTGTCACGCATAAAGCTGACTAGCTTGATCTTTTTATCCGATCCGCTGACATTTAACACCATGATCGTATCGGTACGGGTTTCTGCACTATTTTGACCGATACGGCCATCTGTCCCCATGACTAGGATATTCACACCGTCTTTGGTATCCTGACCGTTAAAGACCTCTACTTGAGCCGCCTTGGCGTCAGCTGGCTTATTTGTTGGATTGGCCGCTGACTGGAACCCTCGAAGAAACATGAAAATCATCCCTGCGGCCACACATGTAATCAACAGCAAGAACCAAGTCAGTATTCGTTTGAAGCGAATTCTTCTTTTTTTCTTTTTGACTTTAGGCAGAGGAGCTACCTTTTCACGTCTCTTAGATCGACTTCTACTGCCATAAGTCGGAAGATCAATATCTCTACCCCAAGTTTCTTCTTTTTCCTCTTGGTAGAAATGGTGAACTTCAGACTTGGGACCTGTCATTTTTTGTTGCAGATAATCAAACTCCCTCCGTTCACGGTCGTTGAGGTAATGAATATTTTTGAAGAGATAGTCATAACGTAACTGCTCGTGATGACTTAAAGGATTTTCTTTGCTCATTGACTCTCCTTTTCTATATCAGTTATGGTAAAAATCGGGTAGATTCCCAGTATCTTGTGCTGGATTCCAATAGCTTCTAGTTCTTGTCTTGCAAAATGAACCAGCTCTTTGTCACTATAGTCTACATCGATAATGAAAAAGTATTCTCCCAAGGCTGTTTTAAGGGGGCGACTTTCAATCTTTGTTAAGTCAATCCCTCTCCAAGCAAAAGTCGAAAGTGCCTTGTAAAGAGCACCAGGTAGGTTGTCTGGTAAGGTCAAGGCCAAACTCATTTTTTCAGCTTGTGAGTTCAAAGGAACCTTCGGTATCTCTACCCCTAACACCCAAAAACGTGTGAAATTGGCTTCCATTTCCTGAATATCCTCTGCAATTAATTCCAAGCCATATTCTTCAGCTGAACTTTTAGGAGCAATAGCTGCATAAGGCTGATCTGGATGTTCCGAAATAAAGCGGGCCGCATAGGCTGTACTAGCAGTCACCTCGATTTGAGCCTCTGGATAGTGTTTGTCGATGAATTTTTTTCCCTGAGCCAAAGCCTGAGGATGGGAAAAAATCTTCTCAATTTTTGACTGATCTGGAACTGCCATCAGTTGCTGATGAATGGGTTGAACGATTTCTGCAACTGCTTGGATGCGAGCCTGGTGAAAAAGGTAATCCAAACTTTCATGGACACTACCTTCAATGGAGTTTTCAACTGGTACCACAGAATAGTCCACCAAGCCCTGTTCATAGGCCTTGATAACATCTGTGATATTGGCAAAGGCATGCAATTCCTCTTTGGGAAAGGCTGTCTGCACAACATGATGCGAAAAAGATCCCTTGGGACCTAGATAGGCAATTTTCATCTCAGTTCCTCTATAATTTCCTCTGGGCTTAACTTGGTCACATCTAGAACCCGACTGGCTACTTTCTCATACCAAGCTTGTCTTTCATGGAAAATAGCTGCTAGTTCTTCCTTACTATTATTTAGAAACAGCGGGCGCTGATGGTCCTTATCAGCTGCGATACGTTGGTAGAGGGTTTCAAAATCTGCTTTTAGGTAGATGTTATCAGGATTGGTTTTGAGCAAGTCACGATTTCTCTGAGAAATGACGACTCCTCCGCCAGTTGACACAACTCGGTCCGTTTTTAGTAAGTCAGCTAGGACTTCTGACTCTACTTGACGAAAGGCATCTTCTCCTTTTTCAGCGAAGAAATCCGCAATGGACATGCCCAAACGTTCCTCGATTAAGGCATCCATATCGATGTAGTCTGAGTCCAATCCTCTAGCGATTGTCGATTTGCCAGCCCCCATAAATCCGAGTAATACCTTAGCCATGAATCAAGCTCTCCAAATCATCAAAGAAGCTAGGATAGCTGGTATTGATGGCTTCAGCACGATCAAGTTCCACTTCTCCATCCGCAACCAAGAGGGCTGCGATGGCTGTCATCATTCCAATTCGATGGTCACCAAACGTATTGACTCTAGCGCCATGAAGTCTTGATTTCCCTTTGATAATCATCCCGTCTGCTGTAGGAGTGATAGCCGCCCCCATGCTATTTAAGGCATCTGCCACCACCTGAATGCGGTCTGTTTCCTTGACCTTGAGTTCCTCAGCATCCTTAATGACTGTTACACCTTGTGCTTGTGTCGCTAAAAGGGCAATAATAGGTAATTCATCAATCAAACGTGGAATCAAGGCTCCACCTATCTCCGTTCCTTTCAGGTCTGAAGACTCGACATTCAAGGTTGCTGATTTAGCGACTGGGTCAATATCAGTTATTTCCAATCTTCCACCCATGGCGCGAATGACATCAATAATACCTGTACGCGTTTCATTGATGCCCACATTCTGCAGCACCACACGAGAGTTTGGAACAATCAAACCTGCGACCAACCAAAAGGCTGCACTGGAAATATCTCCTGGCACGACAACCTTTTGTCCGGTCAGTTTTTGTGGTCCTTGGACTGTGATTTTCTTGCCATCCACACTTAAATGGCCACCAAATTGCTGTAGCATATCTTCGGTGTGGTTACGAGTGCATTCTTTCTCGATAATAACGGACTCCCCCTGAGCCTGCAAGGCTGCAAACATCAAGGCTGACTTAACTTGGGCAGAGGCGATTGGCAACTCATAGTGAATCGGTTTTAAATTTTTCGTTCCTTTTAAGCAAAGAGGAGGCAGGTCTCGCTCAGTTTGCCCTGAAATACTAACGCCCATTTTTTTCAATGGAATCGTCACACGGTCCATTGGACGTTTAGAAAGACTATCATCTCCAAACATTTCTACTTCGATGTCTGCACCAGCCAGGACACCTGAAATCAGGCGAATCGAGGTGCCAGAATTCCCCATATCCAAGGCGTTTTGCGGAGCTTTTAAGCCATCCATGCCTACACCTTGAATCGTAATCACACCGTCTTTATCTTCTATTTCAACACCAAGGTCACGAAAAACCTGCATGGTTGAAAGTACATCCTCTCCACGCAGAATATCATAAACTTTAGTTTCTCCCTCAGCCAAACTTCCAAAAATAATCGAACGGTGGCTAATAGACTTGTCACCTGGAACTCGGATACTGCCATGTAAGTGGCGAATGTTTGTTTTTAGTTTCATAGTTGACCTCATACTTGCAATACTTTTTCTTATTTTATCACAAAAAAGCCAGAAATTCCTGAAATTTCTGGCTTTTATACAGATAAAATACTATTTCAATAATTCTGAAACAGGTTCAAAGACAATTTTTTCAATGTCTGAAAGGTAAATGGACAATTGTTGCTGTTTGGCAAAGAAATCTGACAAAAGAGCGTTCTCTTGGATTTGCTTGCTGAAAGACTGCATCTTTTCTTGGAAAGAGGCGTCTGGCATTTGTCCCGTTTGCGCCATGACTTGGATTTCTTGCTGGAAAGCGAGGTAGTCTGCAAAAATCTTGCTAGCTTGTTCATCAGCTTGGATGGCATCTTTTGCTGCCTTAACTGCCTTGTATTCTGGTAATTCGCGTAACCCGCGACTGAGTTCATTTGCACTATCGTAAATATTTGACATGATTTTCTCCTTATTTGATGACGACTGCGTAGTCTGTATTTTCTGTAATTAAGCGCTCAGCTCGTTCCAGATCTTGAGCATTTTTAAAGGAAATTTGTAGAATCCCGTGAACGTCTTCACGGTTTTCTTCGTTGATGTGGATATTAACCAAAGAAGTCCCACGAAGTAATTCCAAAATTCGCAAGATGACATCTTCTTCATCGGGAACATCGACATAGAGGTCGTAAGAGCTATCCACACCACCACGCTTATGGATTTCCATAGCCTGCCGTTGCGCACGCGCTTGGTTGAAAAAGTTCCAGATTTGCTCTTCATCTCCCCTGCTGATGGCCTGACCAATCGCTTCCAAGCGTTCCTTGAAATCCGCAATTCGCTCTAGAATAGTCTCACGGTTAGACAAGAGAATAGAAGTCCACATACCTGGCTCGCTTTCCGCAATGCGAGTCATATCTCGAAATCCACCCGCCGCAAAGCGTCTTGCCATCTCATGTTCTTGAGCATAAACTGCTGTTTGTTCCATGAGACCTGATGCCAAGATATGGGGAAAATGGCTAATCTGTGAAGTTACTTGATCGTGCTCCTTGGCATCAATTTCAATGAAACGAGCATGGAGGCCTGAAAGTAGGTCCTTCATTTCTGAAAGGGTTTCTGGAGTGGTCAAGCTAGATGGAGTAAAGATATAGTAGGCATTTTCAAAGAGATTAACATCGGCAGAGGCAGCTCCTGTCTTGTGGCTACCAGCCATGGGATGAGCCCCGACAAAACGAATTGACTTGCCAGCCAAATATTCCTCCGCCACTTCCACAATGGCAGCCTTGGTTGAGCCCGCATCCGAGATAATGACGCCTTCTTTCAAGTTCAAACCTGCCAACTCCTGAATAAAAGCAATGGTCTGCTTGATTGGCAAGGTCAAGATGATGACATCTGCCAGAGGAGCAAAACTGGCAAAATCATCCGTCGCACGGTCAATCATCCCCCGCTCCAAGGCAATATCTCTAGAAGCCTGACTGCGATTATAACCCAAAATTTCATAATCCGGATGATCGCGTTTGATACCAAGCGCCATCGAGGCACCAATCAAACCGAGACCTGCGATATAGATGGTTTTTGCCATAGGAACTCCTTAATAGTTCTTTGTATACTCACGGTGTTTGGTTACCGCTTCTTTTAATTCCTCTAGGTTGTCCGATGAAAATTTTTCAAGGATTTCTTGCGCCAGAACCGTTGCTACAACAGCTTCCATGACTACCCCAGCTGCTGGCAGAGCGGTCGGATCACTTCTCTCCACGGTTGCCTTGTAAGGTTCGTGGGTTTCGATATCCACACTCATAAGTGGTTTGTAAAGAGTGGGAATGGGTTTCATAACTCCACGAACAACAATTGGTTGCCCATTGGTCATACCACCTTCAAAACCACCTAGATTATTGGTACGACGAGTATAGCCGTCTTCTTTAGACCAGAGAATTTCATCCATAACTTGGCTGCCTTTGCGGTAACCAGCTTCAAATCCAAGACCAAATTCCACCCCTTTAAAGGCATTGATAGAAACAACTGCTTGGGCCAATCGCGCATCCAATTTTCTGTCCCATTGGACATAGGAGCCAAGGCCAACTGGAACGCCTCCGACGACTGTCTCTACAACCCCACCAATGGTATCACCGTCACGTTTGATTTGGTCAATATAGTCCTTGATTTCCTGTTCCCGCTCTTGGTTGACAATAGAAACTTCAGACTGGGCAGCTCGTTCCTTAATCTCAGCCACTGTCAGATTTTCAGGTACATCGATTTCCTTGCCACCAAAGACCACGACATGGTTGGCAATCTCCATATTTAGCTCAGCCAAAAGTCGTTTGGCTACTGCCCCAACAGCCACTCGCATGGTGGTTTCACGGGCAGATGACCTCTCCAAGGAATTTCGCAAATCATCAAAACGGTACTTAATGCCCCCAACTAAATCGGCATGACCTGGGCGAGGATGGGTAATTTTTCTCTTGCTTTTAAGGCGGTCTTCAATGTCCTCAGCAGACATGATATCCAGCCATTTTTGGTGGTCCTTATTGATGACATCCATGGTAATAGGTGCCCCTGTCGTCTTCCCGTGACGAACGCCCGAAGTAAAGACAACCTGGTCACTCTCAATCTTCATACGGCCACCACGACCGTAGCCACCCTGACGGCGTTTAAGGTCTCCATTAATATCCTCTGCTGTCAAAGGAAGTCCAGCTGGAATTCCTTCAATAATAGCCGTCAAACGGGGGCCGTGTGATTCTCCTGCAGTTAAATATCTCATACGTTCTCCTTATTTTACCAAGTAGTCTTTCATCTCTTCCAGAGAAACTGGGTGAATGGTCGCTGAACCAAGCCCTGGTACCAAGACCAATTTCAAGGTGTTCCCACGCGCTTTCTTATCATGAGTCAAAGCCTGATAAAGTTTGTCAACATCCCAGTTTTCATAGTCAACAGGCAAACCAAATTTCTGACACATAGCTGTGATGGACTGGGTTATACCAGCTGGCATGAGGCCTTTTTCCTCAGCAATCTTGGAAATCTGCACCATCCCCATAGCCACAGCCTCACCATGCATGACCTTGCCATAGCCAGCAGTCGCTTCAATAGCATGACCAATAGTGTGCCCAAAATTGAGGTAAAGGCGAACACCATTGTCCAACTCATCCTCGACCACCATCTTCCGCTTAACCTGACAAGAATGTTCAATCAAAGTCTCTGCATGCTCCAGAATGCTCTCTACAGAACCATCCAGCTCCGTCAAGAGAGCCCATAGTTCTGGATCCTCAATCAAGCCATACTTAATAACCTCACCCATTCCTTCAATCAACTCTCTTTTTCCGAGTGTTTCAAGGACAAGCGGATCAATCAGAACTCCATCTGGTTGGGCAAAAGTTCCCACCATATTTTTAGCAAATGGAGTATTGACACCCGTCTTTCCACCGATAGAAGAATCAACCTGAGCAGTCAAACTAGTCGGAATCTGAACAAAGTGAATGCCCCGCATATAGGTAGAGGCTACGAAACCAGCTAGATCCCCAACGACACCACCACCAAGAGCCACAATCCCATCGCTACGAGTCAGACCTTGCTTGACTAAAAATTCATAGACCTTCTGAACAGTGGTTAAATTTTTTCGTTCTTCGCCTTCTAAAAAGTCAAAAACAGCTACCTGAAAACCAGCATCTTCTAGGCTGAGTTTAACCTTCTCTGCATAGAGAGAGGCTACATGGTTGTCGGTTACGATAACCACTTTTTGTGGTTGCCAGAGTTCTCGCAACCATTGACCAGCCTGAGCCAGACAACCTTTTTCAATCTGAATATCATAAGGATGATGCGGAATATCGATTCTGATTTTCATAGTAGGATCTCCTTTTCACTATTTATATTTTTCTGTTAAGGACTGCCAAATTTCTTCTGTCGGCATTTCTTTACCTGTCCACAGTTGAAAAGCTTCAGCAGCTTGATAGAGCAACATTCCCAGACCATTGACAGCTGGATTGCCCTGGCTTCTAGCCCATTTCAAAAATGGTGTCTCAAAAGGTTGGTAAATGATATCTGCGACCAAGAGAGCCTCTGGCAAATTGATACTTTCTGGAACTGGCGACGACTGGCCATCCATCCCTACACTGGTCGCATTGACGAGCAGGTCCGACTCGGCAATCCTTGATTGCAGTTCAGAAAGATCTTCTAAAGCATACAAGTCCACTTTAAAACCTGTTTGCTCCTGCAACTTGTCTAGGTAAGGTCTTGTTTTTTCCATAGAAGCTGAACGTACAAAGACCGAAATCTGACTGACCCCATCCAAAATAGCTTGTGCCAAGATTGATTTGGCCGCACCACCTGCACCCAGAAGGGTCATTTTCTTATCTGAGATTGTAAAAGAAGGCAAGCTCTTAAAGAATCCCTTGCCATCTGTATTATATCCAATTAAAGTGCCATTATGATTAACAACCGTATTAACCGCCCCAATCAAACGAGCCTCATCACTCAACTCATCCAGATAAGGAATCACTTGCTCCTTGTAAGGCATAGACAGGTTGATGCCAAACATCTGGTAACGGCGAATATTGGCGACTGTTTCTGCCAAATCACCCGCTTCAATCTCCCAAGCTACATAGGCACCATTAATAGCTGTCGCCTCAAAGGCCCTATTGTGGATAAAGGGCGAAATAGAGTGTTTGATGGGATTGGCAACAACTGCAGCTAAACGTGTATAGCCATCAAGCTTCATCCAAAATCTCCCTGATTTTCTTCATGTTTGATAGCGAAATCTGACCTGGGGCACTCGCTTCATCCAGACTAGCAAATGACCAACTCGAACCCGTCACATCTGAAGTAATGCGTGATACCTTGCCCATTTTCCCCATGGAAATGGTCACGTACTCTTGCTCAGGATTGAGTGTTTTAAATCCTCGAGTGTAATTCATCAGGTCTAAAACATCCTGCTCCGTATGAGCCATAACTGATACCTTGACCACTTTCGGAGAGAGACTGGTCAACTCAGACAAAATTTCCATCATGTTTTCAGGTGTCTCCTGGAAATTATGGTAACTCAAAACAAGATTTGGAAAATCCAACATTTCCTCAAAAACGTCCTTGTAGCTGAAATACTCAAAATCTACATAATCCGGCTGATAAAGCTGAGTAACTTCCTTAATGATTTGAACATACTCTTCTGAGGAAAGTTCGATTTCTCCTCCCTCAGCGCGGGTCCGAAGGGTAAAGACAAGTTCGCGTCCTGCAAATTTCTCAAAGATAGCGGGTGCTACCTGTAAAATAGCGTCCTTTGTAAGAAAGTCCGCACGCCACTCAATGATATCGGCATCTTCATACCTAGTGGCATCCAGTTCTTGCGCTTCTTCTAAACTTCTTGGCATTACTGAAACGATTAATTTCATCTACTAACCTTCATACTAATCACCTTGAGGTAATTACTGCTTTCATCTTTTTTATTATAGGCAAAGTCTGCTGGAAGTCCGTATTGGTTCAAGACCTGATACCTTCTTCCTGCAAAACCTTTATCAATTTGTTCTGTAAATTTCTGGCGGGAAACATTGGCAGCATTGGTACTGGCAATGATAATCCCTCCCGGATTTAAAATCTCTAGACTCTGGGAAATCAACTTGTGATAGTCCTTAGCTACAGAGAATGTTTGTTTTTTATTGCGGGCAAAGCTTGGCGGATCAAGAACAATCACATCATAGGTCAAGCCTTTTCGCTTGGCATACTTGAAGTACTCAAAGACATCCATAACGATAAAACGATGATTGTCCGTGCTGAGTCCATTTGCCTGAAAATGAGCTTCTGACAGCTCTCTAGACCGTTTGGCCAAGTCGACAGAAGTCGTCTCACTCGCGCCTCCCATAGCTGCAGCAACTGAAAAGGCAGCCGTATAGGAGAACATATTGAGCAAGGATTTGCCCATGGCTAGACCGTCAACCAGACTCCCACGAACCTCATGCTGGTCTAGGAAAATCCCTGTCATCAAGCCATCATTCATAAAGACTTGATAGAGCACGCCATTCTCAAGAACAGTAAAGTAATCTGGCGCTTCCTCACCATAAACATAGGCAGACTCGTAGTCTAGACCTTTAAAACGAATCTTTTCATAAGCCCCCAAGACCTCAGGGAAAACTTCCTTAAAAGCATTTATGATCAGCACACGAATCTGGTAAACAAAGGAATTGTACCAAGAAAAGACAGCATAATCTCCATAGAGATCAACAGTCAGACCACCAAAACCATCCCCCTCTTGGTTAAAAAGGCGAAAGGCAGTGGTCAAGTCATCTTGATAATAAGGCTTTCTAGCTTCCTTGGCCTTACGAAACAGGATTTCAAAAAAGGCTTGATTGAAACGAACCTTTTCCTTGCTGATGAACCAGCCGATTCCTTTATTCTGTTGAGAAAGATAGGCGCTCCCTAAAAACTTCCCGTCTTGACTAAGAACTTCTACTGCCTGATCCGTCAGTTCAATATCTGTTAAATCACTTGCTTCCAAAAGAACTAGACCCTTAGCTAGCTTTTTTTCAACACATCTGCTGACCCTAATTCTATTCATAGCTACTATTATAGCAAATTTTGTGACAATTCTCAAAAAAGAAACCGTTTAACCATATGTACTTTAGTTTACTGAGTGTCATTTTTGTTAAAATAAGTATATGCCATTTACTTTTCCACCAAAACATCCTTTCCCTTATAATGGAAAGAGAGATTCTATTCGCTAAAAATAGACAATTTCAGAAATGAGTATAGAATCTTGCGCAAACGTTTGCCTAGTTCTAAACTTTATGGTAAAATAAAACACAACATTGATAAGCAAGAGGAAAAACAATGCAAAATCAGACACTTATGCAATACTTTGAATGGTATTTGCCTCACGACGGCCAACACTGGACGCGACTGACAAATGACGCAGAGCACCTAGCAAACCTTGGCATCAGCCATGTCTGGATGCCACCTGCCTTCAAGGCAACCAACGAAAAAGATGTCGGCTATGGTGTTTACGATCTTTTTGACCTAGGTGAATTTCACCAAAAAGGGACTGTCCGTACCAAGTATGGGTTTAAAGAAGATTATCTTCAAGCCATTCAAGCCCTAAAGGCGCAGGGAATTCAACCTATGGCCGATGTGGTGCTCAATCACAAGGCTGCTGCCGATCATATGGAAGCCTTTCAGGTTATTGAAGTGGACCCTGAGGACCGTACCGTTCAATTAAGCGAGCCCTTTACTATCAATGGCTGGACTCACTTTACTTTCGATGGTCGCCAAGATACCTACAATGACTTCCACTGGCACTGGTACCACTTTACAGGTACAGACTACGATGCCAAACGCCGTAAGTCTGGTATTTACCTGATCCAGGGGGACAATAAAGGTTGGGCCAACGAGGAATTGGTCGATAACGAAAACGGTAACTACGACTACCTCATGTATGCCGACCTAGACTTTAAGCACCCTGAAGTCATCCAAAACATCTATGACTGGGCTGACTGGTTCATGGAAACGACTGGTGTAGCTGGTTTCCGTTTGGATGCCGTTAAGCACATCGACTCCTTCTTTATGGGCAATTTCATTCGTGATATGAAGGAAAAATACGGTCAAGATTTCTATGTTTTTGGGGAATTTTGGAACCCAGACAAGGAAGACAATCTAGACTATCTCGAGAAAATAGAAGAACGTTTTGACCTTGTCGATGTTCGCCTCCACCAGAACCTCTTTGAAGCTAGCCATGCTGGAGCAAGTTACGACCTTCGTAACATTTTCACAGATAGCTTGGTTGAACTAAAACCCGATAAGGCTGTGACCTTTGTAGACAACCACGATACCCAACGAGGACAGGCCCTCGAATCGACTGTTGAAGAATGGTTTAAACCAGCAGCCTATGCCCTTATTCTATTACGTCAAGATGGGCTTCCATGTATCTTTTACGGAGATTATTATGGCATTTCAGGGCAATTTGCTCAACAAGATTTCAGAGAAGTTCTTGACCGTCTCCTAGCCATCCGAAAAGACTTGGCTTATGGAGAGCAAACAGACTACTTTGACGATGCCAACTGTATCGGTTGGGTTCGTTCAGGCGCTGAAAACCAATCCCCGATCGCTGTCCTTATCTCAAATGACCAAGAAAACAGCAAATCCATGTTTGTCGGTCAAGAATGGGCTGAGCAGACTTTTGTTGATCTCCTTGAAAATCATCCAGCACAAGTTACAATCAATGCTGAAGGGTATGGAGAATTTCCAGTAGCAGCGGGTTCAGTCAGTGTCTGGGCAACAAAATAAACCTATCAGTTACAAGTCAAATCCAAGCGGATTTGGCTTTTTAAGTAGGCAAAAAGACCTACCCAAATGGATAGATCTTTATTGTCTTACAATTTACCTGCTACTGCATCCAAGAGTTCTTGAATTTTCGCTTGGTTGCTTCCTCCTGCCATGGCCATGTCTGGTTTACCACCACCACGTCCATCAACGATTGGAGCCAATTCTTTTACCAAATTACCTGCGTGGATGTCTTTGCTCTTGCTAGCTACAAGAACGTTGACTTTGTCACCGATGGCTGCAACTAGGACAAGCACATCAGAGTAGTCTTTTTGTTTCCAGTTATCCGCAAAGGTACGAAGGGCGCCTGCATCTGATACAGAAACTTGGCTTGCAATGTAACGGTGACCGTTGACTTCCATCACATCCTTGAAGACATCGCCTGCGGCTGCGGCTGCGGCTTTTTCTTTCAATTCTGCATTTTCTTTTTGAAGCTGACGGAGTTGTTCTTGAAGCCCTTCAACCTTATGAGGAACTTCCTTGAGTTGAGGGGCTTTCAAGGTTGATGCGACGGCTTTCAAAGCGTCTTCTTGTTCGCGATAAGCTTCAAAGGCTTCCTTACCAGTTACTGCCAAGATACGGCGAGTTCCTGATCCGATTCCTTCTTCTTTGACAATCTTGAAGAGACCAATCTCAGAAGTGTTGCCAACGTGGGTACCACCACAAAGTTCCACTGAGTAGTCACCAATCGTAACAACACGAACTTCCTTACCGTATTTCTCACCAAAGAGGGCCATAGCTCCCATTTCTTTAGCAGTGTCAATATCTGTCTCAACAGTTTCTACAGCAATTGCTTCCCAGATTTTCTCATTGACTTGCTGTTCAATGGCGCGCAACTCTTCAGGAGTTACAGCTTGGAAGTGAGTGAAGTCAAAGCGAAGGAATTCTACTTCGTTCAGAGATCCTGCTTGTGTCGCATGGTGTCCAAGGATATTGTGAAGGGCCGCATGGAGCAAGTGAGTCGCAGTGTGGTTTTTCATGACACGGTGACGACGATTGCTGTCAATAGCCAAGGTGTATTCTTGGTTCAAAGCAAGAGGAGCAAGAACTTCAACAGTATGAAGAGCTTGGCCATTTGGTGCTTTTTGAACATCTATCACAGTAGCCACGACATTTCCAGCAGCGTCCAAGATTTGACCGTGGTCAGCTACTTGTCCACCCATTTCAGCATAGAATGGAGTTTCCGCAAAGATAAGAGAGGCAGTTCCTTCAGAAACAGCTTCTACTTCTGCATTGTCAGCCACGATAGCCACCAACTTAGAAGGCAATTGGCTGGCATTATAGTTGAAGACACTTTCCACTGTAATGTTTTGGAGGGTTTCATTTTGCATTCCCATTGAGCCACCCTTAACAGCAGACGCACGCGCACGTTCTTGCTGTTCTTTCATGGCTGCTTCAAAACCTTCACGGTCTACAGTCATCCCTGCTTCTTCAGCGATTTCTTCTGTCAATTCAACTGGGAATCCATATGTATCGTAGAGTTTGAAGACATCTTGCCCTGCGATAACGTTTTGACCTTTCGCTTTCAAATCAGCTACGATGCCTTGGGCAAAGTGTTGACCTGAGTGAAGAGTACGGGCAAATGACTCTTCCTCGCTCTTCACGATTTTCTCGATAAAGTCACGTTTTTCAAGCACTTCTGGGTAGTAGCTTTCCATGATTTTTCCAACAGTTGGAACGAGTTTATAAAGGAAAGGCTCGTTGATACCCAATTTTTGACCGTGCATAGACGCGCGTCGGAGCAAACGACGAAGAACATAACCACGACCTTCATTTCCTGGAAGGGCACCATCACCGATGGCAAATGAAAGGGAACGGATGTGGTCAGCGATGACCTTGAAGCTCATGTTGTCGCCATCTTGGTCATAAACCCTACCAGACAATTTCTCAACTTCACGAATGATCGGCATGAAGAGGTCCGTTTCAAAGTTTGTCTTAGCCCCTTGGATAACTGCCACCAAACGCTCCAAACCAGCACCCGTATCAATATTCTTGTGTGGCAATTCCTTGTACTCACTACGAGGAACAGCTGGATCGGCGTTAAATTGTGACAAAACGATGTTCCAGATTTCGATGTAACGATCGTTTTCGATATCCTCTGCAAGCAGACGAATACCGATGTTTTCTGGATCAAAGGCTTCTCCACGGTCAAAGAAGATTTCTGTATCAGGTCCAGAAGGTCCAGCACCGATTTCCCAGAAGTTGTCTTCGATTGGGATCAAGTGGCTTGGGTCCACTCCTACTTCAATCCAGCGGTTATAAGAATCTTTATCGTCTGGATAGTAGGTCATGTAGAGTTTTTCAGCAGGAAAATCAAACCATTCTGGGCTTGTCAAAAGCTCATAAGCCCAAGTGATAGCTTCATCACGGAAGTAATCCCCGATAGAGAAGTTCCCCAACATTTCAAACATGGTATGGTGGCGAGCTGTTTTTCCGACATTTTCGATGTCGTTGGTACGGATAGCTTTTTGCGCATTGGTGATACGTGGATTTTCAGGGATAATGGTTCCGTCAAAGTATTTCTTAAGGGTAGCAACCCCTGAGTTGATCCACAAAAGAGTTGGGTCGTTTACTGGAACCAAGCTGACTGATGGTTCGACAGAGTGGCCTTTGCTTGCCCAGAAATCTAGCCACATTTGGCGTACTTGAGCACTAGATAGTTGTTTCATAATATCTCCTTATTACTTGTTTAATTTGATTGGCTTTCCAGCATCTCCACATAGTCAATCGCGACACAGAGGGAAATGACTAGGTCTGCATAAGAGTCTTCATAGACGGTTACGGTGTAAGTTGAGGTCAAATGGAAAATCTCTTTCCGAATCTCGGCAATCACTTGGTCACGATCATCCAGCAATTTGAAATTCAAATCCCAGATATTGCCCTCGATGCGAAGTCCCAGATTATCAAACTCATACTTATCTCGCCAGAAGGTCAACTTCTTACGAATAACGAAATTTGAACCGTTTCGTAGCTGAATAGTAAATCGAGGAAGCAAAGTGAAAAATTCTTTACTAATCTCACTGACTTGCTCACCATAGGCGTCATAGATGGTAAAGGTCTTAGGAATTTGGAAGAAAGATCCCTCCACTTGATAGTTCACTACTCCTCTATCATCCTTGATATCAAAACGTTCGCCTCCAAGACGAAATTTTTGTTTCACGAGAAATGTCTTCATAAACACCTCCAAAAATCAAAAGACAAGTCCATATCACGAAGGGCGAAAAACCGCGGTACCACCTTCATTCAATGAACTTGTCATTCTCTTATTCTTATGCAATTGTCTGATTGAGTAGCATGATTTCCTAGCTTAGATGGCTCGCAGCACCGCCATTTCTCTGGACTAAGACAACTGAAAATCAATTCTCAACTTTCTTATTATATCGTTTTTTAAAGCTTGCGTCAACTGGAAAAGCCGACAATAAACCAAATCTCCTACTTCCGATACATTTTAAACTGTAGGAAGAGGTCGCTATATTTTCCTGTCCATTTATGGTCAAATTTCTCATAAACTTCCAGGTGTTTCATGGTATCAGCGTCTGGATAGAAGGATTTGTCCTCACGAGTCTCCTCTGGGAGCATTTCCTTTGCTGGTAGGTTTGGTGTTGAGTAACCTACATACTCCGCATTTTTCAGAGCATTTTCGGGTTTCAACATAAAGTTGATAAAGGCATAGGCGGCATCTTGATTTTTCACGGTTTTTGGAATAACCATGTTATCAAACCAGAGATTGCTGGCCTCAGTCGGAACGACATACTTGAGGTTAGGATTTTTCTCCAACATCTGGCTGGCTTCCCCAGAGAAAGTCACACCGATAGCAGCGTTGTTCTGAATCATGTAACCCTTCATCTCGTCTGCCACAATGGCCTTGATATTTGGAGTCAGTTTGTAGAGCTTGTCTACCGTTTCTTCCAACTGCTGAGGATCCTTAGAGTTAAGACTGTAACCGAGCGAGTTAAGCCCGAGTCCCAGCACCTCACGCGCCCCATCAAAAAGCATGATGGAATCCTTGTATTCTGGTTTCCAGAGGTCATCCCAATGCTCAGGCGCCTCATCTACCTTGGTTTCATTGTAGACGATTCCCAAGGTCCCCCAGAAGTAAGGGATGGAGAATTTATTGCCCGGGTCAAAAGACTGGTTGAGGAACTCAGGTCCGATATTTTCGATTCCTTCAATTTTTGAATAATCAAGCGGAACCAAGAGGTCTTCGTCCTTCATCTTGTTGATCATGTATTCACTCGGGATGGCAATATCGTAGGTCGTTCCACCCTGCTTGATCTTGGTATACATGGCTTCGTTGGAATCAAAGGTCTCATACTGGACTTGGACTCCTGTTTCTTCTGTGAATTTCTCCAAGAGTTCGGGATCGATATAGTCCCCCCAGTTGTAGATAACCAATTTTTGACTATCTCGACTGTTGATTTTACTATCTAGATGATGGGAAATCCCCCACAAGACAAGGATAATTGCTGCAATTCCTGCTAAAAATGAATAGAGTTTTTTCATGCTTGCTCCTCCTTCTCACGTGAGATAAAGTAATAGCCAACAACTAGGATAATACTAAAGAGAAAGACAAGGGCAGAGAGGGCATTGATTTCTAGCGAAATTCCCTTACGAGCACGAGAGTAAATCTCGACTGACAGGGTTGAAAAGCCATTTCCCGTCACAAAGAAGGTCACGGCAAAATCATCCAGCGAATAGGTGAAGGCCATGAAATAACCTGCAATGATAGACGGAGTCAGGTACGGTAGCATGATTTCCTTAAACATCTGAAACTGGCTGGCACCCAAGTCATAGGCCGCATGAATCATGTCATCATTCATCTCCTTGAGACGAGGCAAAACCATCAAGACCACGATAGGGATGGAAAAGGCCACGTGACTAGATAGAACCGTCAAAAAGCCAAGTGAAAACTTAAGCTGGGTAAAAAGAATCAAGAAGCTAGCACCAATCATAACGTCAGGCGCAACCATGAGGATATTATTGAGTGATAGAAAGGCTTCTTGGTATTTCTTACGAGACTGGTAGATATAGATAGCACCGAAAGTCCCGATAATGGTCGCAATCAAGGCAGCTAGAAAGGCCAAGAAAAAGGTTTGGGTGAGGATCAACATGAGGCGACCATCACCAAACATGGTTTTAAAATGGCTCAAGCTAAAGCCTGTAAAGCTATTCATATCATCGCCAGCATTAAATGCATAGCCAATCAAGTAAAAAATTGGCAAATAAAGGACGATAAAGACAAAGGCTAGGTAGAGATTCGCAAATTTTTTCATCGTTCTCTCCTTTCCTTGGTCACCCACATGGTGATGAACATGGTCAGGATGAGGATCACACCAATGGTAGAACCCATACCGTAGTTGTCATTGGTTAGAAAGTTCTGCTCAATAGCCGTTCCCAGCGTGATAACACGGTTCCCACCAATCAAACGTGTCAGCATGAAGAGACTCAAACTAGGGATAAAGACTGATTGGACACCACTTCTCACCCCGTTCATCGATAAAGGGAAGATGACATGGCGGAAAGTTTCCCACTTGGTCGCACCGAGGTCATAGCTGGCATTGATGAGATTGTTATCCATATCATCCAAGATATTGAAAATCGGCAAAATCATAAAGGGAAGCTCGATGTAGCTTGCGACAAAGATAAAGGAGAAATCGGTAAAGAGCAACTGCTGCGAACCGATTCCGATGAATTCCAAAAATTGATTAATAGAGCCATTTTGACCAAAAATCCCGATAAAAGCATAAGCCTTGAGGAGCAGATTGATCCAGGTTGGCAGGATAATCAGCATGAGCCAGAGTTGACGGTGCTTAAGACGGGTCAAAAAGAGGGCTGTTGGATAGCTGATGAGCAGTGTTACCAAGGTCACAATTCCTGCATAAAGCACAGAATTGAAGCTCATTTTAAGATAGGTCAAGTTTTGTGACGCAAAGTAGGATTTATAGTTTTCTAAACTAAACTGCCCTTCGATGTTGAAAAAGGATTGACCAAAAATCAAGACCAAGGGTGCGAGAACAAAGAGGGCGATCCAAAGCATATAGGGCACTACAAAGAGTTTAGAGGTTGTTTTCTTCATCTCTTTCCTCCTCGATCGCGTTAATCAGACCTGCTTCTTGCTCTTCGATTTCTACGTACTCCTCGATACGTGCATCGAACTCTTCTTCGGTTTCGTTGAGACGCATGATGTGGATGTCTTCTGGTTCAAAGTCCAGACCTATTTCCTCTCCAACGATGGCCTTACGGGTCGAGTGAATCATCCATTCGTTTCCGAGTTCGTCATAGGCGATAATCTCGTAGTGAACTCCACGGAAGAGTTGGGTATCCACCTTGACTTGGAGCTTGCCTTCTTCAGGAAGGGTAATGCGCAAGTCCTCTGGACGAATGACAACCTCAACTGGCTCATTTGGCTTCATTCCCCCGTCGACTGCTTCAAATCTTTTGCCGTTAAACTCAACCAAGTAGTCCTCAATCATGGTTCCTGACAAGATGTTGGACTCACCGATAAAGGTGGCAACAAAGTGGTTGATTGGCTCATCATAGATGTCCACTGGTGTTCCAGACTGAACAATCTCGCCATCGTTCATAACGAAAATCCAGTCACTCATGGCAAGAGCTTCTTCCTGATCGTGAGTGACAAAGACAAAGGTAATTCCCAATCGTTGTTGCAGTTCACGCAGTTCGTACTGCATGTCTGTTCGCAATTTCAAGTCCAGCGCTGACAGAGGTTCATCCAACAAGACCACACGGGGTTGGTTGATGATGGCACGGGCAATGGCCACACGCTGACGTTGTCCTCCAGAGAGTTTACGAATGGAACGCTTCTCGTAACCTTCCAACTGAACCATCTTGAGAACTTCCGCTACGCGTTGTTCGATTTCTTTCTTGTCAATTTTACGCAAGCGAAGCGGAAAGGCAACATTTTCAAACACATTCATATGTGGAAACAAGGCATAGGATTGGAAGACGGTATGGACATCTCGTTTATTAGTTGGGATATCGTTGATCCGTACCCCATCCAGCAAAATATCCCCTGTCGTCGCATCCAGTAAACCTGCAATGATGTTTAGGATGGTTGATTTTCCAGAACCAGATGCGCCTAAAAGGGTGTAGAACTTCCCTTCTTCCAACTCAAAGTTAATGTCTTTGAGAACCTTGGTGTTGCTGTCTTCAAAAACTTTAGAGACGTTGTTGAATTCAATAATTGGTTTTTTCAATTGTCATAAATTCCTTCTTTTTCATAAATTAACAGATCAGGGCTCTGTCAGGCCGCTACTACCTCGTGTAGGAGATTAAACTGCCTACATACATTTTCACTAACGATAGGCTTTCACCCCCTTTACAATGGTTATAGCAGCAACTTTTCTACCCCAACCTTATTCCTTCTCACCCAAGATTCGGACTTCTCTCTCAAGGGTGACACCTGAGTGTTCCTTGACTTTTTCGATAACAGATTGGATCAAGTCTTCGTAGTCTTTGGCCGTTCCGTCAGCAACATTGATCATGAAACCGGCATGCTTTTCAGATACTTCCACACCACCGATACGATAGCCTTTCAAGCCAGCTTCTGAAATCAGCTGTCCTGCAAAATGCCCAACTGGACGCTTAAAGACTGAACCACAAGATGGGTATTCTAATGGTTGTTTGAGTTCACGTAGGTGCGTCAAGCGGTCCATTTCTTGCTTGATAACCTGGTGATTTCCTGGAGCTAGGGCAAATTTAGCTGACAAAACAACAGCCCCAGAATCCTGAATAGCTGAATGGCGGTAACCAAAAGCTAAATTCTTGGCAGATAAGGTCTCGATTTCCCCTTCCTTGGTCAAAATTTGACAAGACTGCAAGATATGAGCAATCTCTCCTCCATAGGCTCCCGCATTCATAAAGACAGCTCCTCCGATGCTTCCAGGAATCCCACAAGCAAACTCAAAACCAGTCAAACTATGACGGAGGGCAATACGTGTTGTTTCGATCAAGTTCGCTCCTGCTTCCGCTTCGATGGTATAGCCATCAACCGAAACGTTATTAAGCTTATCACACAAGATGACAAAACCACGGATTCCACCTTCACGAACGATGATATTGCTGGCATTCCCAAGCACCATCCAAGGAATATTTTCTTGATTGGCAAATTGGACGACACGAGCCATCTCATAGCGATTTCGTGGTAAAACTAGATAATCCGCTCGACCTCCTACCCTGGTATAGGTATAGGTCTTCAAGGGTTCTTTAAAACGAATATCGATTCCTTCTAGGATTTCAAGCATTTTTTCTTTTACTGACATGTCACTCTTCCTTTTTCAAAATTCATTCCATTATACCATTTTTAGAGACATTTGACGACCATAAAAAGAGCTTGTTTTATCATTACATAAAAAAAGAGGTCACCCCTCTTTTTATGATTTTTTCCAAAATGTAAATTTGGTTAGCCAGATAAAGGCTATAAGCTCTACGAGAAGAATGAACTCAACTAGAAGCGGGTTTACAATCCAGCCTACCTGAGATAAGGCTGGAGCCAAGTCAAACAAGGCATGCAAACCATAGGCAGCAAGGAGGTAGATCCATTTCTTTTGACGAACACTTTGATAGACCCAGATAGAGAGACCAATTTGCAGAACCAGAGCAAGCACACGCTCAACTCCTAGTAAATAAACCTGCCATACAGAAAGAGACTGGACCGTTTCGAGTGTCGTCTTTGGAAGAAGATTGGCTACATCAGTATTTGAGGACTGGATGAGTGAAAAGAGGATCAACAAACTGATCAAGCTTCCCATCCCAAGATAGAGCAACTCCAAACCTCCATGTCCCAAGCCATAAGCCAAAGCATCTCGATCTTCTAGCTTTCTCTTTTTCTCCAACCATTTAAAAAAGACAAGGCGGGCAGTTTCCTCAAATAGGGCAGCCATGGCAATCCCGTAAAGAACATATAGGAAGGGTTGCTCTTGCATGAGCGAAATCGTTCCGTCTTTTTTCGGTTGAAGAACTAGAAAGTGGACCATCTTCTCTAACACTTGAGAAGAAACAAAAAATGCGATTGCCCCCAAGCCCATCACTGCAAGAGAGATTTTAAACCGTTTTTTGGCATACCAAGTTCCACTTACTAGAATGAGGACCAAAGCGATCATGGTAAGGATAATATGTAGTGTCATCTTTTTCTCCTATTCCGACTTGTCAATGTCTTTCTTCATTTCGTCAACATTAAATTTAGCAAATAAATACTGGCGATCTTGGACTGGAAAACGTTGGTCCAATTGATCAACAGCTCCCACCTCGATCATGCCTTCCTTGATAACAAAGTCCATCACATGCCCACCAAAAGTCAAATCATCCGAGATAAAGTGCAAATGGTAACCCGCCACACTAACCCCATGGAAAATCTCCGGTGTCCAAAATCCAACGATGGTCCCCGAAATATTTTCACGACTATATTCAGGCTGATGGGTAGCAACCTCAGCAAACTTAGTATCTGTTGTTGATTTGGGAATCATCCGTACATGCATGTGGGCAAATTCCCCATGAATCTTGATGGAACGAAAGAGATTCTCCCCATCATAGTAGGACTCAATTCGCTTTTCCAATTCCTTATCTGTCATCTCAAAGCGCTGGCGGAAAATCACTTCTGCCTGATGGGGAACAACTGCCGCATAAGGGATAAGGGCATCAGGTGCAACCTCAACAATTTCAGGTTGTTCCCCTGAACCCTTAGCTTGATAAGCCTTGCCATCAAGGACAATCAACTCCCCATCAATCGAATCAAGGGTTCCCAAACCAAGGTCACCATGCTCCAACAATTCTCCCACTGTCATGGTTCCGCCATAGAGACCAGCCATTAGGGCACCTAGAGTATTGTATTGAAATAATTTAACCGGTTCCTGCACTTTTCTATCCATTCTCTTTCTTATCTTCTGTTCAATGAATCATCATACTTTCTAAGTATACCACATTTACTCCTAGTTGTGAAAGGGAGAAATGCTTTTCCCATTGCAAAGGAGACAAAAAAAAGGTACAATGTAACAAAATCAACGGAGGTCTGGAATGACAAAGCAAAGTAAGTACCAAGCAGTTGTTTCCTTTCTAAAAAAAGGTATTGAATCAGGAAAATTCCCAACTGGAAGCAGACTTCCCTCCATCCGTCAACTGAGCCAAGACTTCCACTGTAGCAAGGACACTATCCAACGAGCCCTGCTGGAATTACGCCATGAACAATACCTCTATGCCAAACCCCAAAGTGGTTACTATGTTCTGGAGCAAGGACAGCATCAGGACTTGGAAATCGAAGTCACTGACGAACATGCCAGTGCCTATGACGACTTCCGACTCTGCGTCAATGAAACCCTGATAGGCCGAGAAAACTACCTCTTCAACTACTATGACAACCAAGAAGGCCTTGAGGAACTCAGACAATCTGTCCATCAACTCCTCTTTGACCAGGCCCTCTACTGCAAGACCGACCAACTGGTTCTAACATCTGGTACCCAGCAAGCTCTCTTTATCCTTTCTCAGATTGACTTCCCGAGCAAGGGAGCTGAGATTTTGGTCGAACAACCGACTTACCACCGAATGAACCGCCTCTTGGTCGCTCAGGGATTAACCTACCAGACCATTGAACGCCGTATTGATGGCATTGACCTTGAAGAACTGGAAAAACAGTTCAAATCTGGGAAAATCAAGTTTTTCTATACCATTCCTCGCTTCCACTATCCCCTAGGTCATTCCTACTCTGATCAGGAAAAAAGGGCTATTCTGAATCTAGCAAACCAGTATGGTGTTTACATCGTAGAGGATGACTATCTAGGGGACCTAGATCCTAGAAAGGGCCAAACCTTCCACTATCTGGATACTGAGGAGCGGGTCATTTATATCAAGTCCTTCTCAACAAGTCTCTTCCCAGCCCTTCGTATTACTGCTCTCATTCTCCCAAATGCTCTAAAAGAGGCCTTTGTTTCCTACAAAAATATCCTGGACTATGACAGCAATCTTATCATGCAAAAGGCTCTTTCTCTTTACATCGATAGCCAGTTATTTGAAAAAAATCGATTGACCAGACTGACCCTTCAAGAGAACTATCAGGCCCGGATGAAGGAGCTACTTGAAAAAAACACCTGTCCCTTGCCCCACTATCCTCTACATGATGGGCTTCTCCTTGATTTGAGGCACTATCCTAAAATTGCCAGTTTGAAACACAGCTCACTCAAACTAGACTTTTTTGAGAAGGCTTATTTGGATGCCTGTCCTTATCAGTTCGCCAAAGTCACTCTTGAAAATCTAGAAGAGCTATTAGAATACATAAAAGCAGAATTGGATTAAAGTCCAACTCTGCTTTTTCTTATTGTTCAACTTCTGTTAGTTTCGCTGCTTTTTCAAGATAAGTTTGATAGGTTCCGTCATCTTTCAGTTTTTGGATAACCTTATCTACTACTGCTTTCAAGTCTGATTGATCCTTCTTGATAGCAACGGCATTGGCTTCGCCATCTTTCATTGTCAAGTTAACAGATGCAACGACAAGGTCTGAGTTTTTACCTGCGTAGCTAAGAGCAACTGGTTCATCCATATGAACAGCATCCACTTTTCCAGCCTGCAATTCATTGACGGCTTCCCCCATATTGGTCAAGGATGTCAACTGGGCATTTGGCAATTGTTCCTTGACCATGGTTTCTGGCACAGTTCCCTTTTGAGCTGCGATATTGGCACTTGCGAGGCTTGAAAGATCCTTGTACTTGTCTAAATCGGCTTTTCTAACCAAGAAACTCATCTTATTTTCATAGTAAGGGATTGAAAAGTCAAAGACTTCCTTTCTTTCATCTGTGGCACTAATTCCTGCAATAGCCAAGTCAGCCTTTCCAGTTTGAAGGCTGGTCAAGACATTGTCAAAACTCATACTTGAGATTTCAAGTTTAACCCCAAGCTCGTCCGCAATCGCTTGAGCCATATCAATATCTGCACCAACCACTTGGTTTTTACCATCTACCAAGGATTGGAATTCAAACGGCGCATAGTCTGGGCTGGTCGCAACGACTAGCTTTCCTTTTTGTTTGATAGCGTCCACAGCAGACTGGGAACTATCCGTACCTGACTGGCAAGCTACTAGAACCACACTGGCAAGCATGCTACACACAACTAATATCCATTTCTTAAATTTCATAAATAAACGACCTTTCTGTTAATTCTGAATAATTATAACTCTTTTAAAAATAGTTGTCAACCCTTTTAGAGATTTTGATTGTAAAACAATTCTTTTCATAAAAAAGAAGACTGATTTATTTTAATCAGCCTTATTTCTGTATATTTAAACCGTTTCTTATAGTTCGACAATCTTACCTGTTTCAAAGTAAACAACCCATTCGCAGATATTTTTTGCGTAGTCTCCAATACGTTCCAAGAAGGAAATAACCTGGAAGTAATCGCGTCCTGTAACAATGGCTTCAGGATTTTTCTTGATTTCTTCTGTAGCCAATTCACGAATGCTGTCAAAGTAATGGTTGATTTTTTCGTCCATCGTTGCTACTTCGTAGGCTTGATCCACAGACCCGTTGAGATAAAGATCTAGAGCTGCTTCGACGAAGTTTTTCACGTCGCGTCCCATCTTTTTGATTTCTTCTTCAACAGAAGGGATACGTTGCTCCCCCTTCATACGAATAGTCGCCTCAGCGATAGACACAGCATGATCTCCCATGCGTTCCACGTCTGACACTGCCTTGAGAACGGTCAAGACGGTACGAAGGTCTTGCGAAACAGGTTGTTGGAGGGCAATCATTTCAAATGATTTCTTTTCCAACTTCACTTCATATTCATTTACTTCTGCATCGTCTTCGATGACTTCTTTTGCCAAATCACGGTCATGCGTAACAAAGGCACGCACTGTACGATTGATCTGCGAGAGCACTTCTTGTCCCATAGCATAGAACTGGTTGTGCAATTTCTCCAAATCTTCTTCAAATTGAGATCGTAACATCATTCAACTCCTTATCCAAATTTTCCTGTAATATAATCTTCTGTTTCCTTGTTTTGTGGGTCTAGGAACATCTTCTTCGTATCGTTAAACTCGATCAAATCCCCATCTAGGAAAAATCCTGTTTTATCAGAGATACGTGAGGCCTGTTGCATCGAACGCGTTACCAAGAGCATGGTGTATTTATCTTTCAGACCATACAAGGTTTCCTCAATCTTACCTGCAGAAATAGGATCCAAAGCTGAAGTTGGTTCATCTAAGAGGATAATTTTCGGACTGGTTGCTAAGACACGAGCAACACAAACACGTTGTTGTTGTCCACCTGAGAGACCAATGGCTGAATCATGCAAACGATCCTTTACTTCATCCCAGATAGAAGCACGTTGCAAGGCCTTTTCTACTGCTTCATCTAGAACTTGCTTGTCCTTAACTCCATTGATACGCAGCCCATAGACAACATTTTCGTAGATAGACATAGGGAAGGGATTGGGCTGTTGAAAGACCATACCGATTTCCTTACGCAATTCAACCGTATCGGTGCGGGGGCTGTATATATTGTGACCATTATAGACTACTGAACCTGTTGTTGTCACTTCAGGATTTAGATCGCCCATGCGGTTGATAGCTTTGAGCAGGGTAGACTTTCCTGATCCAGAAGGACCAATCAAGGCCGTTATTTCCTTAGGTTGGAAAGAAAGGGAAACACTATTCAAGGCCTTCTTTTTATTGTAATAAACGGACAGGTCTGACACCTGTAAAATCGCTTCTGACATACCGTTTCCTTTCTAACCAAAGTGTCCCGTTACATAGTCATTGGTTGACTGTAACTTAGCATTCTGGAAAATATTGGAGGTCTTATCGTACTCAATCAAATCACCCAAGTAGAAAAATCCTGTGTAGTCACTCGCACGCGCAGCCTGTTGCATACTGTGGGTAACGATGATGATGGTAAAGTCCTTCTTCAATTCCAACATGGTTTCTTCCAGCTGGGCTGTCGCAATCGGATCCAAGGCTGAAGCAGGCTCATCCATCAAGAGGATATCTGGCTTGACAGAGATGGCGCGAGCGATACAGAGACGTTGTTGCTGACCACCAGAAAGCATCAAGGCTGATTTGTGTAGGTCATCTTTGACCTGATCCCATAGGGCGGCCTGACGAAGAGAGGTTTCTACAATTTCATCAAGGACTTTCTTATCCTTAACACCTGCACGTTCGTGTGCAAAGGTGATGTTACGGTAGATTGATTTAGCAAATGGATTTGGACGTTGGAAGACCATTCCGATATGCTTGCGCATCTCATAGACATTGATTTCTGGACGGTTGACGTCAATCCCTCGGTAGAGGATTTGACCTGTGACCTTGGCAATATCAATGGTATCATTCATCCGATTGAGACTGCGAAGATAGGTAGATTTCCCAGATCCAGAAGGACCAATCAAGGCTGTAATTTTATTTTTTTCAAATTGCATATCGATGCCCTTGATGGATTCATTTTTACCATAGTAAACATGTAAATCCTTAGTAGAGAGGGCCACTTTTTCTTCAGGGAAAGTGATGATATGCTTTTCATCCCAGTTATATTTTGACATGGCTTCTCCTTTAGGCAGCGGTTAATTTCTTGTGTAAATAGCTTCCGAGTTTGCGAGCTCCAAAGTTAAAAATCAAGATAAAGATGAGGAGCACGGCGGCAGAACCAGCAGATACAATGGTAGCATCAGGAATGGTTCCTTCACTGTTGACCTTCCAGATGTGGACAGCTAGGGTTTCTGCTTGTCGGAAGATTGAGATAGGGCTGGTAACACTGAGGACATTCCAGTTAGACCAGTCAAGGGCTGGAGCGGATTGTCCTGCCGTATAGATAAGAGCGGCGGCCTCACCAAAGATACGGCCAGATGCCAAGACAACACCCGTTACGATACCTGGAAGGGCTTCTGGAATGACGACATGGACCACAGTCTCCCAACGAGAAATTCCAAGGGCCAGACCAGCCTCACGTTGTGTATGGTGAACGTGTTTTAAACTGTCCTCAACATTTCGAGTCATCTGAGGAAGGTTAAAGACTGTCAAGGCCAAGGCACCTGAAATGATTGAAAATCCATACTCAAACTGGACTACAAAGATCAAGTAACCAAAGAGACCCACAACGACTGATGGTAGAGAAGACAAAATCTCAATACAGGTACGAATAAAATTAGTCACAGGTCCTTTTTTGGCATACTCAGCGAGGAAAACACCAGCACCCATAGATAGCGGAACAGAAATGATCAAGGTAATGACCAAAAGGAAGAAGGAATTGTAGAGCTGAATCCCGATACCCCCACCTGCTTGATAAGAGGAGGATTTCCCAGTCAAGAAAGACCAAGAGATATGCGGTAACCCTCTCACCAAGATATAGAGAATCAAGGATGCCAAGATGGCAACGATGATACCCGCGATGGTATAGAGGACAGCTGTTGCAAGTTTATCTAATTTCTTAGCGTGCATAGTTTTTCTTTCCTCTTTCTTTCGTAATCAATTTAATCACACTGTTAAAGGCCAAACTCATCAAGAGCAATACCAAGGCCAGTGACCAGAGAACGTTATTATCAACCGTTCCCATGACGGTATTTCCTATACCCATAGTCAATACAGATGTCAAGGTCGCAGCTGGTGTTGTTAACGAGGTTGGGATAACTGCTGAGTTTCCGACAACCATCTGAATAGCAAGGGCTTCACCGAAGGCACGCGCCATCCCAAAGACCACTGCAGTGAAAATACCTGAACGTGCTGCTTTCAAGGTCACACGCCAGATGGTTTGCCAACGAGTGGCTCCCATAGCTAAACTAGCTTCACGGTAATGACGAGGAACAGCACGCAAGCTGTCTGTTGTCATAAAGGTTACAGTTGGTAGGATCATGACAAAGAGAACGAAAATCCCTGACAAGATCCCAAAACCAGTTCCACCAAAGACGCCACGGACAAAAGGCACCACAACTTGCAAACCGATAAATCCATAGACTACTGAAGGAATACCGACGAGGAGTTCAATGGCTGGTTGCAAAATTTTTGCACCCTTTGGTGAGACTTCTGTCATAAAGACTGCAGCACCAATAGCGAAGGGAGTTGCGATGAGGGCTGATAAAATCGTCACAATAAAGGAGCCCAAAATCATCGGAAGGGCACCAAATTGTTTCCCTGAAGGATTCCAAGTTTGTCCAAAAAGGAAATCAAAGATGTTGACCCCATTGACAAAGAAGGTCGATAAGCCTTTTTGGGCTACAAAAATCAAAATCATGGCCACAATGATAACAATCAAAGAAAGGCAAGTGAAGGTCAAACCTTTACCAAACTTCTCAAGGCGAGAGTTCTTTGAAGGAGAGAGTAATTTTTTTGATAATTCTTCTTGATTCATTATTGACCTCCTTCTACTGCTGTAACGGTACCTGAAGCATCCTTTTGGACTTTCATTTCATTGATAGAGATATAGCCCATGCCCTTAACAATTCCATTTTGGGCTTCATCTGAGAGGACGAAATTCAGGAATTCAGCAGCTAACTCATTTGGCTGACCAAGTGTGTACATATGTTCATAAGACCACAAAGGCCAGTTGTTGGTCGTTACATTCTCAGATGTAGGTTCATACCCATTCAGTTTCATGCTTTTCACGGAGTCATCTACATAGGCAAAAGCCAGGTAAGAAATGGCTCCAGGGGTTTGGGATACAATGGACTTGACCATCCCGTTAGAATCCTGTTCTTGACTCTGCATTGCCGCTTGGCCATTCATAACCACCGTATCAAACGTCGCTCGTGAACCAGAACTTGCTGCTCGGTTGATGATTGAAATGGCCAGGTCTTTGCCCCCAACTTCTTTCCAGTTGGTCACTTCACCTGTAAAGATTTTGCGAAGTTGCTCGGTTGTGAGATTTTCAACATCCACTTCCTTGTTTACAATCACTGCAAGACCAGCCACTGCAACCTTGTGGTCTACCAGAGCTGAAGCATCGATTCCTTCTTTTTCCTCTGCAAAGACGTCAGAGTTCCCGATGTCAACTGCTCCAGACTGGACTTGAGATAGGCCTGTACCCGATCCTCCACCTTGAACATTGACTGTTTTTCCGATGTTTCTAGAACCAAATTCATCTGCTGCCGCTTCGACAAGAGGCTGAAGAGCAGTTGAACCAACGGCTGTCATGGATTCTCCACGATCAATCCAGCTAGCGCATCCTGCTAGAGAACCTGCCATCAAAAGAGCTGCAAGAGACATGACGAGCTTTTTTCTTTTTTTCACTGTTATTCTCCTTGAACATAATGATAAATGTTCTGATTTCTTCCGTTTGTCCTGATCATCTAATTATCATCAATGATTGTCCCGCTTTATTTTATCTAGTCATTCTTAGGAGCGGACAATTCCATCGTATAATATAAGTAATAATGAAAGACTATCAGAAAAAACTCATACTTCCACTATAACATAGAATAGGCTCTTTGACTAGCTTTTTCACCTGAATCTGAGTCCTTTTGGATAATAATTTTTCAAAACATTTCCCGTTACCTTGGCAAAGCCTAATCCGTTTCCTTGAACCAGAACTTGGTACCAACCATTTGGTCGAGCTTCAGACAATTGAACAGTCTCACCAGCCACATATTTTACAAAGTCCTTATCATTGATTTCGACACTTTGTTTTACTTGGCTTGGTTTCAAGGCTAATCCGAGAGCAAAGCTTGGTTCGAAGCGTTTCTTCTTAAAAGTACCCAGATGGAGCCCATTTCGGGCAATTTTGAGTTTCCCTAGATTAGGTAGCATCTCTGGCAAGAGATAGAGCTGGTCTCCAAAAGTTTGCAAGATACCAGTTAGATTGACTCGCAAGTATTTTTGAACAAAATCATGCCACAAGTTCTGCTGTTCCCGACTGAGATTGCTTTTGCTAGCTTTGAATTTAGGTGCGGGATTTTGTCCCTTAAACTGCAGGTGGGCAACAAACTGGCCTTCTCCCTTGAAATGATGAGGATACATCCGCGCCGTTTCAGGAAGGTTAATTCCTGCTACCATACCGTTCACATGCTCGACTGGAAGCAGTTCAAAATCATAAGTATCCAGTAACCAGTGGACGATTTCTTCATTTTCTTCAGGTGCCCAAGTACAGGTAGAATAGACCAAACGGCCACCTTCTGCAAGCATGGTCACTGCATCTTCTAAAATTTCTCTTTGAAGACTAGCACATTGGCTAGGATAATCGGTACTCCAATAATCCATGGCATCGGGCTGCTTACGAAACATCCCTTCACCCGAGCAAGGTGCATCAAGGACAATCACATCAAAGTAACCTTTAAAAACCTTGGCCAATCGGTCAGCAGATTCATTAGTCACAACAACGTTTGTCGCTCCAAATCGCTCCATATTTTCCACTAAAATCTTAGCCCGCTTACTTGAAATTTCATTGGAAACAAGGACTCCCTGATTAGCCAGATAAGCTGCTAGTTGAGTGGATTTTCCCCCTGGTGCTGCCGCCAAGTCCAAGACCTTCATACCGGGAAGGGGTTGAGCTACCTGGGCCACCATTTGAGCTGCAGGCTCTTGCGAATAAACAAGACCGGTCGCGTGCTCTGGTGACTTTCCAGAAACCTTACCATAATACCCCCAAGGTGTATTTGGAATAGCATCTGCAAACGATAACTGACTTTCTTTTAAGGGATTGACCCGAAAAGCCGAAACCGCTTCTTGTTTAAAAGAGGCAAGAAAGTCTCTTGCCTCATCTTCTAGTATCGCTTCATATTTTTCAACAAATCCTTCTGGAAATTGCATTTAGTTCTCTTTCCTTTCGTAGATATAAGACTGAATCTCCTCTTGCATCTCGATTGGCACCATCATGACAGGCTGACGCGTTGTAAAATCAGCGGGCTCACCCGATACCGTAAGAAGGCGATAACCCAGACTTTCCCCTAAGATACTGGCCGAAGCGTAATCCCATGGCTGCAGATAGGTAATATAAGTCAGAAGACGACCTGATAAAACCTTGGCAAAACTAATGGCCGCACTGCCGTAGACACGGACACCCAACGCTGCTCGACCCAAATCCGCCAAGCCCCACTCATTGCTTTCAAACATACCTGAGTTGCCGGCAACTAAAAATTCTTGAAGAGGTTTCTTTTTAAAAGGCGGTAAGGGCTCATTATTGCGGCAAGGAGGAAAGGCACCACCACCATGGTAACAATCACCTTTCATGACATCATAGATGATGCCAAATTTGCCAACCCCATTTTCAAAATAAGCTAACATCACGGCAAAATCTTCCTGCTGGGCGACAAAGTTATTGGTACCGTCAATGGGATCAATCACCCAAACGGAACCTTGACCGACTGCAGCACGTAAACAACCCTCTTCCGCGCAAATCAAATCCTCAGGATAGGTGGACTTGATTCGTTCAACCAAGAGTTCCTGGACCTCCTTGTCCAAACGCGTCACCAAGTCTGTAGGCGAAGACTTGCGCTCAACCTGCAAATCTTCTTTCATGTGAGCCAAAATATAGTCCGCAGCTTCCTGCACAATCTGTTTGGCAAATTCAAATTTAGTTTCCAAGAGAAATCTTCCCTTCTCTTTTTTCTTTTGCTAATTGAACCGCATGATAGCAGGAATAACCGCTAGCCGTCTCAAATTCGCGACCTAAGCGCTTTTCTTCGCTTTTGCTTGGAACCACAGACTTGAATTCCTTGTAAGACTCTAGCAGCTTTTTTGCTTCTACCTTATCTTCATAAGCAGCTTCAACATCATTAAAAAAACAAAGCACTGAAGCAAGTTCTTCAGTGCTCCACGACAAATCTAGTGGGTAACTATACTGTTTGTTCATCTATCCTATACCAGCTCTCAATGTTGCTTCTTTCAATTCTTGTTTACGGTAACTACGAGGGAGAAAAGCACGAATCTCATCTTCATTAAAACCGATCTGCATGCGTTTGGTATCTATAATAATTGGGCGGCGCAAAAGACTAGGATATTGCTCAATCAACTGAAGCAACTCCGATACCGAGATACTCTCTACATCAATATCCAATTTTTGAAAAATTTTTGAACGAGTTGAAATGATGTCATCAGTACCATTTTCGGTCAAGGAAAGAATATGTTGTAATTCTTTTCTTGTTAAAGGACTAGTCATAATATTATGCTCTTGAAAGGGCACTTTATGCGTCTCTAACCAAGCCTTTGCCTTACGACATGATGTACAACTCGGTGATAAAAATAGTGTAATCATGCTTTTCTCTTCTTTTATCTATACTTGCTATTTCTATTATACAAAAAAATAAAGCGCTTGACTAGGTATTTTTAGAAAAAAAGCCTATTTTTTCATAGAAAATAGACTGTTTTCTGCAAAAATCTCCTGCTTTGCAAGTTTATCTTTAGGATAACCTAACAATAAATAGGGAGTAGAGCAACTTCTCTCGTTTTTTATTAAAAATACAGAACTTTTTCCACTATTTCTTTGAAGCTTTATCAAAAAGGAAACTGAATATTCCTTCATACAAAACAAAGAAAAGTACAAAGGCATGGAGGAAGAAAATCTCTGGTAAAATCCAAATAACGGGATCCCTTGCTGGATCAAAAAGCCAAGTATCATCTCCCCAAAAGAGAATCTGATGGAAAAGCGTAAAAAATTGCTCAAATCCAATCAACACTCCTACAAGCCCAATGATTAGGGGCAATAGTACAAGAATCAAGATGCTTTTACGATATAGTGGTAAAAAGCCTTTTTTTACAATCTTTCTAACAAAGAAATAGAAACTTGGAAGTGTCACTAGGGCAACTAGCTGAACCAAGTGGAAGAGATTCTTCACCACCGCAAAGTGATGTAGACCTGCCGCTGATGAACGAAAATCTGGCATCTCTAAGACCTGACTAAAGGGATTAGTCAGGTAATTCATCAAGATATGAAAATTGTACTGAATGGTTTCTGGCTTTAGATAGACTCGACTCGCTAAGTTCAGCCACTCAATTTCCAAAGGATAGAAAATCCATGCCAGATAAATGGTTAAGAGAATAGACAGGGAGAGGAGAAAGAGCATACTTCCCCAAAAGGTCAGTTTAGTTTTCATCAAAATTCCACTCCGCAAGGCTAGAAACTACATGAGTTGGTGCGATTGGCAGATCTGCTACTTCTTCTGCCTTGGTAAAACCTGTCGTCACCAAGAGAGTTGGAATGCCATTGTCAATTCCTGCTCGGATATCTGTCAGGTAGTTATCCCCAACCATGAGCAACTCTTCTCTTTTCAAGCCTAAGTGCTCAACTGCCTTATCCATAATGATAGCATTTGGTTTTCCGATATAAACTGGTTTTACCCGTGTAGCGACTTCAAGAAGTGTAATTAGTGAACCAGCACCAGGCAAGAGACCACGTTCCGTCGGGATATTGAGGTCAGGATTGGTTCCGATAAAGTGAGCCCCCTTTTGAATGGCTAGAGTCGCCGTCGCAAATTTTTCATAGTCGACTTGCCAGTCCAGTCCAACTACCACATAGGCAGGATTTTCCTTGTCTTCCGCATAACCTGCCGCCTGGATAGCATCCTTGAGCCCTGCTTCACCAATGACATAGACTGTCTTTTCCAGTCCCAAGTCGTTCATATAGTCGATGGTTGCCAAAGTCGCTGTGTAGACAGTTGATAGAGGTGTATTAATGTTAAAATTCTGAGCCAACATCTCTTGAACACTCTCAGGAGTACGAGTTGTATTATTGGTCACAAAGAGGTAGGGAATTTCTCTTTTTTGTAACTCATGGACAAAAGCCTCACCCGCGGGAATTCGGTCTTTCCCCTTGTAAATGGTTCCGTCTAAATCAATTAAATAACCTTTATAAGCCATATCGTCCTTTCTAATTGCCTTCAATTTCTTGCCACGTAATCATAGCTTGAGCATTGATCTCCCCATCACTGATAATCTCATGCTTGCTTTCTAGTCCCTTGAGTTCATAAGCTGAAGCAATCATTCCACCTGGTCGCACTTCTTTGACATATCTGAGATTGATTTTCTTTGGAATATACTTGGTCAAAAAATCTGCTCCCATAACCTCAAAAATCCAATCCAAGTATTTACTGTTATTAACATGACCATTCATATCCAAGTCGTAAAAACGAACATGGTAGTCTTTACTGAACGGGTTTTCTAGATTTGCATACTTTGGCCCACGGATCAGTTTTTTATCAAACTCAGACTGATAAGGAGCAACAATCTCCGGTTCGACAGCATGGACTTTACGACTGTCTCTGTCCATAAGAACAAAGGTTGCTACCATGCGAATGATTTCTTGACCTGCTTCATCATAGATAGTGAAACGGCGGTAGCAAAAAAGACGATTGTAAGTTAAGGCTTCTGTTTCAATCGTAATCTCCTCAGCAAAGCGAGGCAAACGTACCACGTCAATCGCATAGTCTGTAATAATCCAGACCAGATTGTAGCGTTCTAACATATCCTTGTCGCTAACTCCCAGCTCAATTGACTGCATACCTGATACTTGCAAGGACAGCAAAATCACATCTGGAAGTTTGATATGACCGTTCATGTCCGCCATATCAAAAGGAATTTTCATTTTCATTTGATAAGTTAAGCCCATTGTTCTACTCCAAAATAAATCGTTCTGCTACAGTGTCTCCCAAGAAGAGACCCCTCTTTGTCATTCGGACACGATCACCGTAGATCTGCATAAGGCCTTGGTGAACCAAGTCTCTGATGATCTCGCCATAAAGTCCATCAAAGGAACGTCCGAATTTTTCCTCAAATCTAGCCATGGAAACCCCAGATTTCTTGCGAAGTCCCAAAAACATTTCTTCTTCCATCTGCTCCTTTTGGCTCAGGCGTTCTTCAGTTATCCGAGCATCTCCTGCCTCTACCGCACTGAGATAATGTCGAATAGGACCGTGGTTTTTATAACGAACTCCGTCCACATAACCTGAAGCACCCGCACCGATACCATAGTACTCAGCATTATCCCAGTACATGAGATTGTGGCGACTTTCAAAGCCTGGCTTGGAGAAATTGGAAATCTCATAATGCTCAAAGCCGGCTCGCTCAAGTTCTGCAATGATGTACTCAAACATCTCTGCTTCTAACTCTTCCTTGGGCAAGGGCAATTTCCCTCGACGCATACGGTTCATAAAGACCGTATGATTCTCCAAAATCAAGCTATAAAGGCTCATATGAGGAATATCAAGCGAAATGGCCTTAGCCACATTTTCCTTGACCTGATCCATGGTCTGACCAGGAAGAGCGTAAATTAGGTCGATGGAGATATTGTCAAAACCAGCCAGTTTGAGGCGGTCGATATTCTCATAAATATCCTTTTCCAAATGACTGCGCCCAATCTTTTTCAGCATTTTGTCATCAAAGGTCTGGACACCTAGGGAAACACGATTGACAGCCGAGTTTTTCAAAACCGCAATCTTATCCGCGTTCAGATCTCCTGGGTTAGCCTCAATGGTCAACTCTTCTAAGACAGACAAGTCCAAGTTTTTAGTCAAGCCATCCAAGAGCACTTCTAGTTGCGGAGCTGACAAAGCAGTTGGTGTCCCACCTCCAATATAGAGGGTTCGCAATTTTTGGATATCATAAGAACGAAACTCTTCTAGCAGATGCTCCAAATAACTATCTACTGGTTGATTCTTGATAAAAACTTTTGAAAAGTCACAATAATAACAAATCTGTGTGCAAAAGGGAATATGCACATAGGCTGACGTTGGTTTTTTCTGCATAGTATTTATTATACCACAAAGACTGGTTTCCAGATAAAAATCACCATCCCCAGAACCTTAGATGAACCAGAGATGGTGATGTTTTATTCTTCTGTAATATCAATAATAATCTCTTCTTCGTCTTCTACGATATCTGGAGTTGCTGACTGTTCTTGCCATTGCTCCTTGAGATTGTTAAAGGTTTCCTTCGATGCTTCCGTCGCTTGTCGAGCACAGTTTTTAGCTTGGTCAAGGACACTATCAAAAGTGATTTCACCAGATTCTACTTGCTCCTTTGTTTTCAATACAAAGTCAGTTGCCTGTTCCTTCACTTCAGTTAGTTTCTCACAAACCTGCTCTCTAGCATATTCTGGATCTTCTCTTAAATCATCTAGAAAATCCTGAGCTTGACTACAAACTTGCTTGCCCTTGTCACTGGTTAAGAACAAGGCAAGAGCTGCACCTGAAACCGTTCCTAAAAGGATAGAGGATAGTTTTCCCATAAGATTTCTCCTTTTTTATTTTTTGAAAATTTTACTTGCGAAACGAAGAGCTGACAAGCCTGCACCTGTTTTAATGGTCTTTGAACCAGCAGATGAAGCTTTTTTGCCTAAGACACGTGCATGCTGATTGAGGTCAGATACTGACTCTGACAAGTCCGCCACAGCTGTAAAGAGTGGATCAATCGTCGCAACTTTGATATTGATATCATCTGCCAACACATTGACCTTAGCCAACAATTCATTGGTCTGATGCAAGGTAACGTTCACATCTGAACTCAACGTTTTGATGGTTTTCTCTGTCTCATCAATCATACGACCTGCTTTTTGAATCGTGATTGTCAAATAGACTAAACAGACAATCAAAGCAATCGCAACAAGTATATATGCAACTTCTAACATTTATTTTTCCTCCTCTGTATGATAGAAAGGGGCTTTCTTTCGATTTTGATAAAGTATGATAAAAATACCAAGTCCGATAAGGATAACTGATAACCATTGGGAAACTCGCAAACCAAAGAACATGAGACTATCCGTCCGCATGCCTTCGATGATCATACGACCAAAGCCATACCAAATCAAGTAGAAAGCAGTGATATGACCACGTCTGATTCCCTTTAATTTTCGTCTAAAAATCAAAATCAAAGCAAAACCAATCAGATTCCAAACCGACTCATATAGGAAGGTCGGCTGACGGTAGCTCCCCTCAATGTACATCTGATCACGAATGAAGCCTGGCAAATAATCCAGACTATCTACTGCTGCACCGTAGGCTTCTTGGTTAAAGAAGTTCCCCCAGCGCCCTAAACTCTGGGCAATCATGACGCTCGGTGCTGCAATATCTAAGAAATCCCAAGTATTAATCAGCTTTCTATCTGCAAAGATATAAAGGACAATAGCGCCCGCTATCAAACCTCCATAAATGGCCAAACCACCATTCCAAATGGCGATGATTTCACCTGGATTTTGCAGATAATAATCTAAGCGAAAGAGTACGTAGTATAGTCTAGCACCTAAAATAGCTACTGGAAAAGCAATCAGAATAAAATCCAAAATATCATCTGATAGAATTTTCTTTTTAGGAGCTTCTTTCATGGCAAGATAAACTGCCAGAATCAAACCAGCTACAATACACAAAGCATACCAACGAATAGCAAAGGGACCAATTTCAAATGCGACTGGATTAATCATGTTTCACCTCATTTTGAGCGATTAGATTTGTCAAGCGTTCTTCAAATAAACGTGTCGCATCAAAACCCATTTCTTTAGCACGATAGTTCATGGCAGCTGCCTCAATGACAACGGAAATATTGCGTCCTGTTTTTACTGGGATGCGGATACGCGGAATCGTTACACCAGAAACTTCGAGTTCTTCGGCATTGTTTCCTAGACGGTCAAAGGTCTTATGCGTATCATAATTTTCCAAATAAACTGCTAGCTGAACTTGTGAAGAATCTTTTACAGCACTTGCACCATAGAGACTCATGATATCGATAATCCCAACTCCACGAATCTCAAGTAAATGCTTCAAGATTTCAGCAGGTTCGCCCCAAAGAGTCATCTCATCCTTAGAATAAATATCTACACGATCGTCTGCTACTAGACGGTGTCCACGTTTCACAAGCTCAAGACCTGTCTCGCTCTTACCGATACCACTATCCCCTTGGATCAAGACCCCCATGCCATAGATGTCCATCAAGACACCATGCACACTGGTACGTTTAGCCAAACGGGAATCAAGGTAGCTGGAAAGTTCTCCAGATAAACGACTGGTTGCTGTTCGACTGGTTAAAATCGCAATCTTACATTCTCTAGCAGCCCTCAACATTTCCTCTGGCACTACCAGACCACGAGCCACGATAACCGCAGGTGTTTCAGGTAGAAACATTTTCTTCAAAACTTGATAACGGTTCTGGGCAGGCATGGCAACTAAATAGGACCACTCCTTCATCCCTAACAGCTGAATCCGTTCTGGTGTATAGTAATCAAAATAGCCCGTCATTTCAAGACCAGGTCTCATAATGTCCGCAGTATTGATTTCTTTTTCAAGTAATTCGCCTTCACCATAGACAATATCTAGTCTGAGTTTTTCAATGACATCTCTTACTAAAACCGACATAATTTCCTCCTTCAATCGAGTTCTCCCTACTATTATATCAGATTGTAGTTGGAAGTTTCCTTTTTTTGCAGGATTTACAGTATTTATTTGATGTTGCTTGGGAAAAGATTTGACTAGTAAGTCTTTTCCTACTCTTTTAAATTAACCGAGACAAATCTACTGCAAATTGGTCAACGTCTATCACCAAGTCCCTTCCAGATTTTTCAAAGTAAATTCTTGGAAGACCTTTTGTTAATATTCTATTTGCATCAGCCATATCTTGAGGATAGGTATAGAACTGTTGACCTTGTGGAAACTGATTTTGGACTTGCCATTCTTCAAACTCCTTCAAAAAAGTCTTATGAGATGGCATACTGACTTCTTCGAACAAGGAATGGTCAAACAATCGTACCAAACGATATAGACCATGAATCTCATCCGCAAAGCACTTATCAATTTTTTCATAGGGGTAACCTCGTCTCTGATAAGCTTGGCATAAACTTTGTAGGGACTCACTTAATGCAACTGCATCTTTTCTTGCCAAACTTATAAAATACCGAACAGAAAATTCTTCCATACCAGTTCGTTTTTTCTTCCCTAAAAACTGTTGTGCCAACAAGAGCGACTCGGATAATCTTTCTTCATCTTGATAATAAAGAGCGTATAAAAGATTCATCACATTTTCTGGATAATAGGTTCCTTTCAACAAGGGTAAATCTTTGGGGACGAATGATGGAATGGCTGAAAAATCGTTACAAGCAAAAGAGGTAAACAAGCCTTTCAAAATTCCATCTGTGTAAATAGTTCCACTTGCCAACAAACCGCCTCTCATCAACTCAGTTCTTCCTGTTTGCCATAGCGCGTTGTTTAACTGTGTATAATCCCCATCTAAAAACGCCGCATAATAGGCAAAATATTGAATATCATCTAGTAATAAGCTACTGTACAATTTTACCCTTAAAACCTTGTCAGACAATACTTTTGAATCGGTCAAATACTTTTCAAAAATTCTTTGGTTTGACTCTTCAAATTCCTTCCAATCTATCGGATCAGCACAATAACCCCAATCTTCCAAGTGATTTTCACGCATCTTTTGATATTCTTTTATATACTCTCTCATAACAATTTCTTCCTCTAAACATTGTGCAAAAAAAGACTAGACAAGTCTAGCCTTTCATTTCAAATTAGAATTTTTTACGTTTACGAGCTGCTTCTGATTTACGTTTACGTTTTACAGAAGGTTTTTCATAGAATTCACGTTTGCGTGTTTCTTGAAGAGTACCAGCTTTAGTAACCGCACGTTTAAAACGACGAAGTGCATCGTCAAGAGATTCATTCTTACGTACTACTGTTTTAGACATTTTTTTCACTCCCTTCAAGTTCAAGATCTATTCTATTTTACACGTAAAAGGAATAATTGTCAAGAAAAAACTGACATGAACTTATATTATCTTCAATTTTAATCTTTTTAATCTTGTTAAAATTGATTAACATTTACAGATGGAAATGATATAATAGTAGCACATATTGATTAGCAAAAATTAGTATTATTTAGAAGTGAATCTATAACATGAAAAGAATCATAAAAATTTGCCCTGTGGTCAGTATTTTAGTTGTAATTTGTTTATTGCTAGGGATTCTTACTACCTTTTTGGGAAGTGTAATGTATGACTTATTTGCATTTCATTCAAAGCCAATTTATTGTTGGCAATACTTTAGTGGTACATTTATGCATGGAAGTAAAGAAGCACCAGTATGGTTTATATGGTTTCATTTAGTTTTAAATACTTTAATGTTACTTCCTTTTGGTGGGCTATTGGAGTATAAAAAGGGATCAAAATATGTATTTTTAGTTTTTATTACTTCTATGGTAATATCTTCAATTGTATTCCATCTATTAACACAGAATCAAGAAATTCAGGCATCGGGTATCTCTGCTATTGGCTATGCTTTTGTAACGGGTGGGGTGATGAGTATGTTTAGTATATGGAAAAATTTCAATTTAGGATTAAAACTATTTTATATCTTTTTAATCGTTCTATCTCTTACCATGCTTCTACCAAATATAACAGGTTGGATTTCAACCTTTCTTCACATGTCAGGAATTGCCAGTTATATCATAGTTTCCAGCATCAACAACTATCGACTGTCTTAATAAAAATCGTATAGTATCATAAAAAATAGTCAATACGATTATATCAAAGTTTACAGACATTTAAGAATTTTCTATTGGATGCCTTTTTATATGAAATTTCGACAACTGTTACAGTGTTTTACAGAAAAATTTCTTTTAGCAGAATAGTGAACATTTGAAGTATAAGAACCACTCACTCCAAAGAGCAAGTGGTTCTTATACTTTTTATTTTTCAAGCAAGCTGAGCGCTTCAGCATCCGCAATAATCGTCACATCAGGGTGATTTTGCAGACTACTTGCTGGTAGACTCTCAGTCACTGGTCCAGACACTGTTCCGGCAATAGCTTCTGCTTTTGATTCACCGTAAGCAAAGAGAATAATTGACTTGGCATCCAAGATGTTTTTAATCCCCATTGAGATAGCTTGGGTTGGAACGTCTTCAATCTTGTCAAAGAAGCGAGCATTGGCTTCGATAGTAGACTGGTCCAGCTCTACAAGGTGTGTTTGACTGTCAAATGGAGTACCAGGTTCATTAAATCCGATATGTCCATTGCGACCGATTCCCAAGATTTGCAAATCAACAGGATGGTCAGCCAAAATTTGGTTGTAGCGTTCAACTTCTTCTTCAGCATTATCCTTAACACCACGTGGCAAGAAACTTTCTTTAAATGGCTTTTGGTTGAACAAGTTTTCTTGCATAAAGTAACGATAAGATTGTGGATTGTCCCCATCAAGCCCGACATACTCATCAAGGTTCACACTGGTTAGATTTGAAAAATCAAGGTCACTCTCCACGATTTCCTTGTAAAACTCAAGCGGGCTGCTTCCTGTTGCAAGTCCTAATGTTTGAGCACCATTGGCCAATTTTTCCTTCAAAATCTCAAAAGCAACTTTTCCACCTTCGACTTGGTTTTCAACTTTAATAACTTTCATTTTATATCCTCCATATTTCTATATTCATTATATGGTATAGACCAATTTTTGTCAAGTGAAAACGATTTAATTTCTAAAAAAAGAGCACCCAAACTTGAAACATGTTATAATGGATAGGATTAGAACTTAGAAAGAATGAACAGATATATGAATACAGCTGATTTTGATTTCCACTTGCCTGAGGAATTGATTGCCCAAACGCCCCTTGAAAAACGAGATTCCTCCAAACTCCTCATCGTCAATCGTGAGACGGGTGAATTTCAGGATAAACACTTCCACTCTATTATTGATATGTTGGAACCAGGTGATGCCCTTGTCATGAACGACACCCGTGTTCTCCCTGCCCGCCTCTATGGTCAAAAGGAAGAAACTGGAGGCCATGTGGAGCTTCTCCTACTCAAAAATACCAGTGGAGATGAGTGGGAGGTTCTCGCCAAACCTGCTAAACGCCTCAAGGTCGGGACTCGTGTCAACTTTGGTGATGGTCGCCTCAGCGCTGTCGTTACGGAAGAATTGACCCATGGGGGCCGTATTGTCCGCTTTGAATACCGAGGAATTTTCCTAGAAGTTTTGGAAAGCCTGGGTGAAATGCCACTACCACCTTATATCCATGAAAAATTGGATGACCGTGAACGTTATCAAACGGTCTACGCTAAAGAAAGTGGCTCTGCTGCAGCACCGACTGCTGGATTGCACTTCACCAAAGAACTGCTAGCAGAAATCCAAGCCAAGGGTGTTCATCTGGTCTATCTCACTCTTCACGTCGGACTCGGAACCTTTAGACCTGTCTCTGTTGACAATCTGGACGAACATGAAATGCACTCTGAATTCTACCAGCTCTCTGAGGAAGCAGCTGCCACCCTTCGCTCTGTTAAGGAAAATGGAGGTCGCGTCATCGCTGTTGGAACCACTTCGATTCGCACACTGGAAACCATCGGTTCCAAGTTTAATGGGCAAATCCAATCAGATTCTGGTTGGACCAATATCTTTATCAAACCAGGCTACGACTGGAAGGTTGTGGATGCTTTTTCAACTAATTTCCACCTGCCCAAGTCAACTCTCGTCATGTTGGTTTCTGCCTTTGCCGGTCGTGACTTAGTCCTAGATGCCTATCACCATGCCATCCAAGAACACTACCGCTTCTTCAGTTTTGGAGATGCCATGTTTATCTATTAAGAAAATCCCTATTAGGTTTCCTAATAGGGATTTTTCTAATCATTCCATACTAAACTTTGGATCTTTCAAACTCTGAACACTGGCATTGATAACTGCTCCGATAATCAAAATCTTTGCAATAAGAATAAACCAGAACATCATGACTACCACGATAATGGAACTGAAAAATCGAACGTCAACTAGATGATTAACATAACTATTGACGTAGACAGAAAAGATATTCAATAAAAAGATAAGAGTTAGCAAGACAAAGATACTTCCTGGTAAAACATAGCGGATTCGTGGTGCTTTTACTTTTGGAAGGAAGTAATAAATCATAACTAGAATGGCAAAGATCAAGGCATAGACCAGAGGGCCTGTAAAATCTTGCAGGTAGGAAAATAGCGGACTGTCTGATTGCCAGTAAGTTTTGAGGAGGTTGAGCAACATACGACCAAACATACTCAAAAATAAGGCAAAGGCAAAAAGGATCTGCAAGCCAAAACTAACAAGTAGACTCATCAACTGATGGGAGATAATGCCTCGACTCTTGGTCACCCCATAGGCTTTGTTAAAGGCTTTTTGGAGGAAATCCATTGATTTCGAAAAGGTCCAGAGTGCAGATAAAACGGCAAAACTCAGCAAACCAGTTGATGGTTGAGTCAGAACTTCTCGGACAATCTTGGCAACCACATCATACACCGTATCAGGCAAGAATTCCTTGATCGTCAGTAAGAAATTTGAGACTGGAATCTGAAAATAAGGCAAAATATTGACCATTATCATTAGCAAAGGAAAGATTGAAATCAACCAATAGTAGGCAACCGCAACACTGGTCAACTCACTATCAGATGCTTGATAATAATGCAAAAAAGCTTTCAATAAGGGCCTGTCCATCAGCTCTTTCCACCACTTTTTCATGTTCCATCCTCCGTCATTTTCTTCATCATCTAAGTTCTTCTGATTAAATCTAGCATATCATAAGGTAAAGTATTTGCTGCTTCTTTCAGAGAATAATTTTCTAAATTATTCACATTTTGTCGTAGTTTTTTGGCATACTTGGCTGTTATCAGTTTAGCTTCTTCGTATTCAAAGATTGCCTTACGTTCGAGATAGTAACCTCGTAGCATTTCATCGATATTGTTTGGTTTGATGCGATTGATAACCCGCTCAACAAAGGCACCACTTCCGATAATGGCCGTCTCGCGTAGACGAGATTCTTGCATAAAACTAATCAGAGAACTCTTGTAAACCCCCTTGAGGTTTTCCAAACTCTCGATAATCAGCTCTGTATTTTCCAAATACAACTCTGAAATCTGATCATAGTCAACTGCTAGTAGTTTACGAGATTCTTCATTCATCCAACTACGGAAAGTTTTGCCAAAGGTAAACATTTCATGGAGTAGAAAGCGCAGTATCCGTAAAGAAACTAGGAAGTAATAAGTCACTCTAGAAGCGAAATTCCGATTGATACTCTGCTCCATGTTTTTTAGGTAACGTTGGTAAACTCGATAGCCACGCTCGCTGATTCTATTTTCTTCGTAGGCTTGCTCCAAACCGTCACTCTCAATACTCAAGATAAGAAGTTTGAGGGACTCCCAGTCCTCTTGGACTCTCTTATTTTCCAGACTAAGGATAAGGTTTTCAATCCGACCATGATAATTATCAATAGCTGCATAAAGAGGAAGTTTGTTCTTGTGATGGTCTAGCTCTTTTTCTAATTCTGCAGCCACATCATTCAAAATCGCAATATGCATCAAATGATCCTTGCTTTCCTCTTGTTCTTCAGATAAGTGAGGGAGAACCAGTAAACCTGTTAAAAAGCTCAACAGTGTAACGCCTGCTACAAGGAAGAGTAACAGAGGATATTCCTGCTCCAAATGACTTGGTATGAGGAGAATGGTCGCGATAGATACTGTCCCTTTGACACCAGAGAAGGTCAAAAGAAGCATATCTTTCATGTACTTATGAATTTTTTTCTTAAGTCGACGCGTCCTCACAAAGTAAAAACCAGCAATCATGACAAAGCGGATCGCAAAAAGCAAGAAGGTCAGAACGACAACTGAAATCAGTAAAAGAAGGGGATTGTAGAGAGAATTAGACAAAATCGGTTCTGCTATCAACTCTAACTCCATTCCCAAGAGAACAAAGACTGATCCATTTAGCATAAAGGTCACGGTGTGCCAGACGGTCTCCGTCACGGTGTCTACCTGAGCCTCAAGGAGCGTAATTTTCTTAAAGCGACTGGCCTTCAAAATACCTGCAACCACTACTGCGATAATCCCTGAAACATGAAACTCTTCTGCGATGAAAAAGGTCATGAGTGGCAAACTTAGCTCTAGCAATAGTTCACTGGCTATATCTATCGCTCGTACACTCAGCAAAAAACTATGCAAGAAACGATTGACCATAGCCGTCACAAAACCGACTACAAAACCACCAAGGATAGAAAGTGCTAGGGAAGTTCCAGCTTGGCTTAGAGAAAACGTTCCTGTTGTCCAAGCAGCCAGAGCCATCTGAAAGGCAACCAAACCAGAAGCGTCATTTAAGAGCCCTTCCCCTTTTAGAATATTAGAAACCCGTTTAGGAAAACGAAAACGTTCAGAAAGAGATGCGAAGGCAACCAAATCTGTTGGCCCAAGTGCCGCTCCAACTGCTAAACAGGCCGCCAAAGGAAGGGTAATCCAAAGGAAGTGAGCCATGCCCCCCAAGCTTAAAGTCGAGATAAAAATCACAGGAAAAATCAGAAAAACGACAATCCGCCAGTGCTTCAAAATGGACGTAATATCCGCTTCTTCTGCCTCCCGGAAAAGTAAGGGACCAATAACCATGGCCAGAAACAGCTCTGTATTGAGATGAAAGTCCGCATCAGGAACAAATAAGCCAATCCCAATCCCCAAAAGAATTTGTACAAGAGGAAGGGGCAAAAAAGGGAGAAGTTTATTAGTCGTGGTTGAAATGATTAAGACAAATAAAAATAGAATCAAGTAAATGAGTAATTCCACACAATTCCTCCTTAATCTTTTTTACAACAAGATTCAAAAATCTCCTTTTGCTCTTGGATTTTCTGATCAATCTTAGAACAGTCTTTGTGCTCAATTTTTTTCTGGCATCGTTCCATTTCAAGAGCCACTAATTTTTTCTTGATTTTAAGCATTTTCTTGCTCATATGTGCTTCGTCGAGCACCCCGACTGCTCGCTCGTGATGCGTTGACTCGACAAAATTTTGGCGCATTGCCTCAAGCTTCTCACGAAGGTATTGTTTATCCATGTCTATACCTTTCTAATTTTTCAATCATAACTAAAAACGGTGGATTGTTAACTTGGTTGAGAGTCCGATAAATGGCAGCTGTATACTCTTGTTGGTTCAACTGGCTAACAAAATCCAATACAGCATCCCTCTCAGTATCTCCTCCTTCATGACCATAGTAGATCATGATAGCAATCCGTCCCCCCTTGATAAGCAAGTAACACAGCTTTTCTAAGGCTTTGATAGTAGTCTGAGGTTGGGTGATGACGGACTTGTCAGCAGAAGGTAAATAACCCAGATTAAAAATCCCTGCCTTAGCTTCTGTCACAAATTGGTCCAGTTTCTCATGACCTTGCAAGATTAACTGGGCATTTGTCATTCCAGCCTGATCCAAACGCTCTTGCGTCTTCTCCAAAGCCTTCTCCTGGATATCAAAGGCATAGACTCTCTTAGCTAGCTTGGCTAGGAAAAGGGTATCGTGGCCATTGCCCATGGTCGCATCCACTACAATATCCTCTTTTGTCACAACCTCAGCCAAAAAATCATGTGCCATCTCAAGTGGTCTTTTCATTTTTAAACTCCTGTTTTACAGCCTTGCATCCTTGCACACTTCCACGACGGCGCATCTCAGTTTCAATAGCATTCAGCACTTCCCATTTATTGAGGCTCCACATAGGACCAATCAGCATATCTCTCGGTGCATCTCCTGTAATTCGATGGATGACGATATGCTTGGGAATGATTTCCAGTTGATCACAGATAACTTTGACATACTCATCCTGACTCATCAGTTGCAAGCGTCCTTCGTGGTAATCTCGCTGCATCCGTGTATTGGTCATGAGGTGAAGCAAGTGCAACTTAATTCCTTGAATCTCATTATCCGTAACACAACGGCGTACATTTTCAATCATCATCTCATGAGTCTCACCGGGCAGACCATTAATCAAATGGGAAACAATCTCAATCTTGGGATATTTCCTCAAGCGTTTGACTGTTTCAACATACAATTCATAAGAATGGGCACGGTTAATCAGGTCAGAGGTTGCTTCAAAGGTTGTCTGTAATCCCAATTCAACCGTCACATGCATGCGTTCCGATAACTCAGCCAAATATTCGATTGTTTCATCAGGTAAGCAATCCGGACGTGTTCCGATATTGATTCCCACTACACCTGGCTCGTTGATAGCCTGCTCATATCGCTCCCGAATCACTTCCACCTTTTCATGGGTGTTGGTAAAGTTTTGGAAATAAACCAAGTACTTCTGAACATCTGGCCACTTGCGGTGCATAAAGTCAATTTCCTTATAAAATTGCTCACGAATAGGAGCATCCGGTGCCACGATGGCATCTCCAGAACCTGAAACCGTACAAAAAGTACAACCACCATGAGCTACAGTTCCATCACGATTTGGACAGTCAAATCCCGCATCAATAGGAACTTTGAAAGTCTTTTCTCCAAAAAGTTTTCGATAATAATCATTCAAGGTATTATAAGATTTCATAACTTTCATTATAACAAAAAACACCTACAATCTCAAAAGCCTGACTTTCCAACAAATTCCCTTGTTTCTCATTTCCTTTAGCGTTTTTTTATGATACAATATGGGTATGATTTTAATGAAAATAGCATCTATTTTATTATTGATATTAACCTTGGTGGTTTGCTTTATTGTCACCAAGCTTTTCGGACTTAGGAAAATAGGATTTAATTTCGCGGATCTAGCTTTTCCACTTTTGGTATTCGAGTACTATCTGATCACTGCTAAAGCCTTTACCCACAACTTTCTACCGCGACTTGGAGTCGCACTTTCTCTCCTAGCAATCCTCCTTGTAGTCTTTTTCCTTGTCAAAAAACGAAGTTTTTATTACCCTAAATTCATCAAATTCTTCTGGAGAGCCGGTTTTCTCCTTACCTTAATCATCTACATTGCTATGATTGTCGAATTGATGATGCTCCCATAAAAAACATTCCCTCAGACAGCAGTCTAAGGGAATGTTTTTATCTTCATACTTACTTTCTAAGCTCTACCAAAATACTTTATCTTATTTCCTAAATGTCAAGGAGTAGAATTTGCCATCCCAAAGAAGTTTCATTTCCTTTTCCTTAACTTCGCTTGGAACAACATTCTCAATTTCACTCAAATCAACAGTAGCATCTTTAAAATAATCCTTACTAAAATGATTTTTCTTATATTGCTGATCCACATAGTCAGCCGTCTCATCTGCAATTAAAATCTTAGTCCCTGGCTTCGCCACTCGTAGCATTTCCTGCATAGCCTTGGCCTTATCATTGAAAAAATTGATTCCGCCAATATGGTAGACAATGTCAAAACTATTATCCGCAAAGGGTAGATCCTCCGCGCAAGCATGGAAAAGTTGCAAATTAGTCTTTTTAGCGCAAGATTTCTGGCATTTTTCTAGCATACTGATAGAAATATCTACCCCTACAAAGTCTAAACTTTTCAGGTCAATTGTCTCAGGGATATAACGGAGGTCTTGACCAGTCCCGATAGAAACATAAAGAACAGATAAATTATCTTTCCATTCTATTTCCTCCATCAGATCCCTTCTCAACTTATCAATTGATTTGCCGTGGAGAAGTGGTCCTATCCATTTCTCACTCATATCGTACCAGCGAGCCATACGGTTATACATGGTCATGTATTTAGCATTATCTCCAGATAGATAATCTGGATTAAGAGACAGATAGATATCCCCATCTTTTTGAAAATTTTCTACCTCCAAACCTGGCTTCAATTTATCTTGTAATCTTGTTTCAATCATATGTAACATCTCCTTTTTTATTTGTCACCTATTATAGAGGATTTCGTAGCGAAAACAATAGCTTTTCAGTAAGTGGCAACTATCCACTTGTATCCGGTAGTAGAACCAGGGTCAGTTACAAAAAAACAAGTGCCAATTTCCATTGACACTTGTTTTTACTTTTAAAATGTGTTGCAAAATTTCGTGAAAGATACCGTTTAAAAAACTTAATCTTCTTTTTTGCGTCTTGCCAAGAATCCTGTTCCCAATCCAAGAAGGGCGATTCCAGCTACTAGAGCCACTTGGTTAGACTCGCTTCCTGTATTAGGCAATTCCCCACCTTTTTTAGGCTTACCTGGTTCATTTGGTTTGCCAGGTGTTGGTTTTTCAGGAGTGTGTGTATTTGTAATGTTGTAACCTTCTACTGAAGCTGTATAACCATCCGGAACATTCACTTCTTCAACAGTGTAGGCAATCTCCTTACCTTCTTGATAACGATCAAGACCTGTAAACTCATAAGTCCAGCCACTTGTTTCTGACACTGTAGCTGTCTGACCAGTTTCCTTACCATCTGCAAGAAGTTTCACAGTGACAGAAGATGGACGGATACCGTCTTTGTTATCTTCATCTTTCCAAATCTTCTTACCTTTTACAGATGTTTTCTCTGGTGTGTGGGTGTTGGTCACATTCATACCAGTTTCAGTAGCTGTGTAACCTGTAGGAACACCAACTTCTTTGACTGTGTACTCGATTGCTTTACCATTTTGGTAACGATCCAGTTCAGTGAATTCATACTTCCAACCTGTTTCAGCTGTTGCGATTGCTGTCTTGCCAGTTTCTTTACCATTGGCAAGAAGAGCGACAGTGACAGATGCTGGACGGATATGATCTTGGTCGTTATTATCAATCCAGGTCTTTTGTCCACTTACAGCAATTTTTTCTGGAGTATGTTCGTTGGTAATGGTGTACTTGCCATCCTTGTCTGTAGTGATGGTTGCTTTGTATTCTGTCATAGCAGTTTCTTTGACAGTGTACTTGATTTCCTTACCATTCTCATACTTAGGAAGTTTTTTAGATTCGAACTTCCAGCCAGTTTTTTCTGAAACTTCAATTTCTTGAACAACCTTGTCGCCGTTAAGAATTTGAACTTTCACAGATGTTGTACGTTTACCGTCTTGGTTGTTGTTATCTTTCCACACCTTAGTTCCTGAAAGAACAATTGTTTCTGGGTTATAGGTGTTTGTCACTACTTGACCAGTCACAGAGGCTTCGTAACCAGCTGGTACATCCACTTCCTTGATAGAATAGGTGATTTCTTTTCCAGCTTCGTATTGTGGAAGATTGGTGAAGGATGCTACCCAAGTGTTATCATCAGTCTTTTCCTTAGCTGTTAAGGTCAATTTCTTACCTTCAACGGCTACTGGATCAGCATTTCCTACTTTTTTATAAAGTTGAACCGTTACGGACTCAGGACGCTTGCCGTCTTGGTTGTTCGCATCGTTCCATACTTTTGTTACCTTGTAGTCAATTTCTTTAGGAGCATATTTGTTTGTGATGGTAAAGTCTGTAATAGTCGCTTCGTATTCTGCTACGGCTTCTTCTGTTACAGTGTATTTAATTTCTTTACCAGCTTTATATTTTGCTAATTTTTCGAATGTAGCAGTCCAAGTTCCGTCTGCGGCTGCTTGAACCTCTTTCGATGCTACTTTCTCACCGTCTGCTAAAAGATTGATTGTAATCTTAGTCGGACGTTTGCCGTCTTGGTTATTAGCGTCATCCCAGTTCTTAGTTGCTTTTACATCAACTGTTTCTGGTGAATAGCTATTTGTGATGGTGAATCCTGATGCAGCATCACCAGTAATTTCAGAAGTATAACCAGCAACAGTTACTTCTACTACAGTGTACTGAATAGGTGTTCCGCCTTTATCAGCATCAAGGTTTGTGAAGCTTCCAGTCCAACCGTTTGCGGCATTGAGCTCAAGTGTCTTACCAGTATCTTGACCATCCGCAAGCAATTTAACTGTGACAGAAGTTGGACGTTTACCGTCTTGGTTGTTCTCGTCCTTCCATACTTTCTTCACAGGAACTTCCGTTTTTGCTGGAGTGTAAGTATTCTCAAAAGCTTTTTCATCATCGTAAGAAACAGTTGCTTCAAGTGCACCTTTGCCCTTATCTACTACAGTAACTGTAGCCGTGATAGTTTTAGTGTCGTACTTGATGCTTGTATCACTGCCAGCTTTTTCAGCAATTTTAAAGGTATAAGTCCCTGCTTTGTCGAATTCCAATTCTGAGAAAGCAATGTTTCCGTCTTTGTCATTCTTCACAGTTTCTTTCACCTTACCATCTTGGTCTGTTAAAGTGAATTCAAACTCTTCAGCCTTCAACTCACGACCCGTAAGTTTTTTATTAGCCTTAATCTTAACTTTAGCTTTGCTACGTTTATTTGTAACTGTTTTGATAGCTCCATCTTGTCCAACAGTCATCTCAAATGGAGTAGGATTCAACTCATATCCCTCAGGAGCCTCAATCTCGGTTACCGTAAAGTTCCCTTTCTTGATATCACTCTCTGAGTAAATAGATGACTCAGCAATTCCGTCATCATTTGTCGTTACAATTTCCTCTTTAGCCGTAGCTCCTGCTGGAGGAGTAATCTTGAATTTTGCTCCTTTTAGACGGTCATGAGTCAGCTCGTCCACCTTGTAAAGAATGATACGGTAACCTGTTTCTAACTGAATTGTACCGCCAGAAGCAACGACTGAGTTTCCGATTTGCTTAACGACTGTCTTATTACTATAGTCGTCATATGTTAGAATCTGGTCATCACCCTTCATTTCAGCATTGTTTTGGACTTGCGTGCCATCAGCTGGAGCACTTGTTTTATAATTAATTCGAAATGCTGCTGGTTTCCCGTTCTTCGCAAGAATTGAAGATGCATTGTTAATTGTTAAGGTAAATTCTGTGTAAGAATCATTCCATTTTACTTGGTAATCCTTACCAGCTTCTAAAACCACTTCATCTTTCAGATAATAATACTGATCATACCAACCTGCTGTGACGCTAAATGTTTCAGGAATCATCTGCATTGGTGAAGCATTTGGATCTACCCAGTCATGAATTTCAATTTTATTATAGGCTGCTTGTTTCGGATTAACACGAACATACCAGCTGTGTAAGTATTTTCCACTCTTATTTAGAGCCTTTGATGTCCAATCCTCTTTGTAAATCAAACCATGATATTTATTGAAATTAGCTCGACCGATTCCTTCAGAATAATCAGCCGTACCACCTTTTTTAACCTTGATTTGATGGGTGATTTCATTTATGGTTTCCGTTTTATCAAAACGGAGCGTTTCATTGCTTAATTCATTTTTAGAACTAAAACCAACAAAGAAATTTCCTTTAACGTTTTGGACTTGATAGCCACCTTTTTTCTCAAGATAGGTTTTCAGATTTTTTAATGTAATAGTTGCCTTACCACCATTATTATCCCCGTTTGATACAATTTGAGTTTCCCCGATAACGAGATCTGTTTCCTTATCTTTTAAATCAAAAGTTTCATTTCTAACAGTTAAAGGGCTCGGAACAGTAAAGGTAAAGGTATCACCGTCCTCTAATTTACCATCATAGGCACTCAAATCGTAATCAACAGTGAATTTATAATTTGAGTAGTTATGATGTTCAGGAGAAAGTGTATAAACACCATTCGCATCTGGTTTTATAAACTTACCATTATCAACCTCCCAAATTCCAATATTACTGATAACGTTCTTCAGTTCCTTTGCTTGAACTGAATTTGGAGCAAAGATCATCCCTAGCAAACAGGCCAGAGAAGTTAGGATGGGTAACCAAAATTTCTTGTTCTTCATAATCTTCCTTTCTAAATTACCGAAAACATTAAAACGACAAACTATGATTATAAAACCTCAACACTCATCTCCTTTCGAATTCGTTGAAATCCATGAGGGTTATTGAATAAGTTACATCATATTAACATATATCATAACTATATATAAGTGCAATATTTATCATATTTGTTCTATTTTTAATATAGAAACCTCCTTTAGTTTCATTATAAAACAAAATTAACTTTTTTTGTAATATTATGAGGTTATTGCCTTTTGAAAATATTGACACAGTGTAAAATTACTGCCATAAAAACTAATTCTTTCATCAGACTGAAGTTTCTTTAAGTTTAGTATACACATACGAACAACTTCTCTTTTAAACAAACAGAAAGGAACAATGCACAAAACATTCCATTTATTTATAAGTTTGATACACCTTAATAATTATCCAAACTATTTTATATAAGTAAAACTCAGAAGAAATCTAGCAATAGTCATACACCATACTGATAAATAGTTTAATTTAGCATATTTCATTATTCTGAATCATAGAAAAAAGACCAGGGGGTTATCCCTGATCTTTCTTTACTGTACTTATTGGCTACTAAATGAGATTAGTCTTCTTTTCTTCGTTTAGTTGCTACAAGACCTGCACCTAAAGCTAGAAGAGCTAAACCTGCTGCTAATGCAGCTTGTCCAGATTCACTTCCAGTGTTTGGTAGGTTAGGATTTTCTGGTTCAGTTTGGTCCGTTACTACTAACTTACCATCCTTAAACTCAACCTGATTTCCACTAGCATTTACCACTGTTACAGTTCCGTCGTAGTTAACTTGGAATGTAATATCTGTTACTGCTAAGTATCCAGTTGGAGCGGCCTCTTCATGGAAAGTATATACTCCCGGAGTCAAATCAAGTACATGTGATTGATTTGCTTTTGAAGTCCATTCAGCCACAGGACTACCTGCAACTTTTTCTCCACGGAAAATTTGGATTTTTGCGCCCGCGATTTCTTCACCTGCAAGATTTACCTTGCTGAAGGTAATCTTACGTGGAAGTTCATCGTCTTTGTCGGTTACAGTTACAGTTGAGCCGTTGGTAACGACTTTGTTTTCTTCACCCTTAGAGTCTTTCTCACCAACATTTGTCACTTCCACTGTGCCGTCATGTTTGACTTGGAAAGTGATGTCCGTTACTTTGAGGTAACCAGTTGGAGCTGCTTCCTCATGGAAGGTGTAAGTTCCTGGGGCCAAGTTGAGATCTTTAGACTTACCAGCTTCTGAAGTCCAGCTTTCTACGGCTGTACCTTCTGCCTTGTCGCCCTTGTAGATCTTGATTTGAGCACCTGCGATTTCCGTACCACCAAGGCTAACCTTACTGAAGGTAATCTTGCGTGGAAGGTCATCGTCTTTGTCAGTCACAGTTACAGTTGAGCCATTTGTAACGACTTTGTTTTCTTCACCTTTAGAGTCTTTTTCACCAACGTTTGTCACTTCCACTGTGCCATCATGTTTGACTTGGAAAGTGATATCCGTTACTTTGAGGTAACCAGTTGGAGCTGCTTCCTCATGGAAGGTGTAAGTACCTGGAGCCAAGTTGAGCTCTTTAGACTTACCAGCTTCTGAAGTCCAGCTTTCTACGGCTGTGCCTTCTGCCTTGTCGCCTTTGTAGATCTTAATCTCTGCACCTGCGATTTCTGTTCCACCAAGGCTAACCTTGCTGAAGGTAATCTTACGTGGAAGGTCATCATCTTTATCAGTTACAGTTACAGTTGAACCGTTTGTGGCAACTTTGTTTTCTTCACCCTTAGAGTCTTTTTCACCAACATTTGTCACTTCCACTGTGCCGTCATGTTTGACTTGGAATGTAATATCTGTTACTGCTAAGTATCCAGTTGGGGCTGCTTCCTCATGGAAGGTGTAAGTTCCTGGAGCCAAGTTGAGATCTTTAGACTTACCAGCTTCTGAAGTCCAGCTTTCTACGGCTGTGCCTTCTGCCTTGTCGCCCTTGTAGATCTTGATTTGAGCGCCTGCGATTTCTGTTCCACCAAGGCTAACCTTGCTGAAGGTGATCTTACGTGGAAGGTCATCATCTTTATCAGTTACAGTTACAGTTGAACCGTTTGTGGCAACTTTGTTTTCTTCACCCTTAGAGTCTTTTTCACC